>DATERH010000160.1:0-3339 GCA_035271785.1 Buttiauxella sp. | reverse complement strand
GGCTTGAATGTTGGTGGAAGCGTAGAGATTCGAACTCTAGAACCCTTTCGGATCGCCGGTTTTCAAGACCGGTGCCTTCAACCACTCGGCCACGCTTCCAACGGGGCGAACTATAAACATACCCATACTTCATGTAAAGCACGATTTTGTTCGTTCGCCTGATAAATCACCAAACTTGTTTTGTTTGAGCGAAACATCAACAACCTGAGTAATTTAACAACAGGTTTCGTTGCAGGATTTGCAGTCTGCAACCACCGGGCATCATTGCTTTTTAATGTACATCTCTTTGGGGTAGTAGAAACCGAGGTTGTTTGGCGCGTATCCACCGACAAAAGATTTCACTCACTGGGCTAAAACATAGTGGTAAACAGGAATGGCTGGCATAAGGGGATGCCGTTTTCGAGTCTGCCAAACGCTGCCAACTCCAGACCACATCTTCAACGGGAATCGACTCACCGTTAGACCATTTAATGCCAGGACGAAGATGAAACGTCCAGATAGTGTTGTCCCTCTCCTCCCATTTTTCAGCAAGCCTGGGTTCCATTGAACCATCTTTGCGCGCGGCCATATACTCATCCAAAAAATCGCTAATAAGATTAAATTCAGTATCACTTTTGACTTTATGGGGATAAAGCGAGGCAGGCCCACTCCCATTATTGCACACAAGCCATTGTTTTTACGCCAATTCATTCCCTGCTAGCACGTTAGCCGCCCAGGCCACCGAAATGGCACTCGCCAGTCCAATAGCAATAAAAGAGTTGATATATGTGTTGGGGTTACTGACTTTCATGACACACGCCTTATTTGAGTTATTAACGACGGTACGGTTAACACTCTTAGCGCCCGAATTAATTTAAGCAATAATTTTCAGCTATATATAAGTGAGTTTTATGACATGTCACTTGTCTGTTATTTAAATCTGAACAAGGTAAAGATGGGTAAAAGGGCTTTCTTGCAATAAAGGAGGCCATTATTCTCAATCACTATAACCACCTGCTATAAGAGAGAGTTTCTGAATGGATCGCATAATCACCTCCTCGCGTGACCGTTCGTCACTGCTGAGTACCCACAAGGTACTGCGTAATACCTATTTTCTGCTCAGCCTGACACTGGCATTTTCTGCAATAACAGCAACGGCCAGCACAGTGTTGATGCTGCCGTCTCCGGGCCTGATTTTGACGCTGGTCGGCATGTACGGTCTGATGTATTTAACCCACCGTCTTGCAGATAAACCAACGGGTATTCTGGCGGCCTTTGCGTTCACTGGCTTCCTCGGATACATCCTCGGGCCAATGCTTAATTCATTCATCTCTGCCGGTATGGGTGATGTGATTGGTATGGCGTTAGGTGGCACGGCGCTGGTGTTCTTCAGTTGCTCCGCATATGTGCTGACCACCCGCAAGGATATGTCTTTCCTGGGCGGGATGTTGATGGCGGGTGTCGTCGTCGTGCTGGTCGGTATGGTTGCGAACATTTTCCTGCAACTCCCTGCCCTGCATCTGGCAATTAGCGCAGTGTTCATTCTGATCTCATCCGGTGCCATTTTGATGGAGACCAGCAACATCATCCGTGGTGGCGAAACTAACTATATTCGCGCAACCGTGAGCTTGTACGTTTCTCTGTACAACATCTTTATCAGCCTGTTGAGCATTTTGGGCTTCGCAAGCCGCGATTAATCGCTTATCAGCCTATAGACCTATATTGGGTATACCCAAAGCCTCGCGAATGCGGGGCTTTGTTTTTTCTGCCACGGCAAAATTTGCTACACTGCGGCCAGTTTGTCTGGAGCAAAGAATAATGATGTTGATGTTTGAAGGCCGCGAAATAGAAACTGATGCTGATGGCTACCTGAAAAATAGCCACGAGTGGAGCGAACCACTTGCTGAAGTGATTGCTGCAAACGAAGGTATTGCGCTTACGGTAGAGCACTGGGAAGTGGTGCGATTCGTGCGCGAATTTTACCTGGAATTTAATACCTCTCCGGCGATTCGTATGTTGGTCAAAGCGATGGCGGCCAAATTTGGTGAAGAGAAAGGCAATAGCCGCTATTTATATCGTTTGTTCCCGAAAGGGCCGGCCAAGCAGGCTACAAAAATTGCTGGTCTGCCAAAGCCGGTGAAGTGTATTTAGTAGCGAATACTAAAATCTGTCCATTGGCTGTCGGGTTGGCGAGGCTCAGTCAGTACTTTATCAACCCGAGCACTGCGCGGTCCTCCTGCTTTTAGCCACGCGACAAGCTGTTCAACCTGCGGTGCCTCACCGCAGGCTAATACCTCAACACTGCCATCATCCATGTTACGGGCGTAACCGGTTAAACCCAGTTTTAGCGCCTCGCGCTGTGTGCTGTAGCGAAAACCCACCCCCTGAACCAGGCCGTGGACCCAGGCAAGTGTGCATACTGTGGTCATAACTTCCTCCGTTTCGGGTTCTTACGTTGCATTTAGCCGGTGTTAACCGGAAAATGACGCCAAATTCTTAAGCAAGAAAGCATAGCAAATTATGAGTGTACGTTTAGTGTTAACCAAAGGGCGCGAAAAATCGTTATTGCGCCGTCATCCGTGGGTGTTTTCTGGTGCTGTCGCACGCATGGAAGGCAAAGCCAATCTCGGCGAAACAATTGATGTTGTCGATAGTCAGGGCAAATGGTTGGCTCGTGCCGCCTATTCTCCTTCCTCGCAAATCCGTGCACGCGTCTGGACTTTCGATGCCAATGAAAGCATCGATATCGAATTCTTCACACGCCGTCTGCAGCAGGCGCAGCAGTGGCGCGAATGGCTGGCTGCTCGTGATGGACTGGATAGCTATCGTCTGATTGCTGGCGAATCTGATGGTCTGCCCGGCGTGACAATCGACCGCTTCGGTAATTTCCTTGTGCTGCAACTACTGTCCGCAGGCGCAGAATACCAACGCCCGGCTTTGGTCGCTGCACTGCAAAATCTCTACCCAGAATGCGCTATTTATGACCGTTCAGATGTGGCTGTGCGCAAAAAAGAAGGGATGGAACTGACGCAAGGCCCAGTGAGCGGTGAATTGCCACCCGATCTGTTGCCAATCGAAGAGCACGGCATGAAGTTGCTGGTTGATATTAAGGGTGGCCACAAAACGGGTTATTACCTTGACCAACGCGACAGCCGTTTTGCGACTCGCCAGTATGTGAAAGATAAGCGCGTATTGAATTGCTTCTCCTACACCGGTGGTTTTGCGGTTTCTGCACTGATGGGCGGATGTAGCCAGGTTGTCAGCGTTGATACTTCTCAGGACGCTTTGGATGTGGCGAAGAAAAACGTTGAGCTGAACAAACTCGATTTAAGCAAAGCGGAATTCGTGCGTGATGACGTG
>DATERH010000159.1:0-8904 GCA_035271785.1 Buttiauxella sp. | reverse complement strand
TTCCTGTTACAGAAGGGAAAATTTTGGGCAAAAAAAACCTGCGCATCTGCGCAGGTTGGTGTAATTACTGTGATCAGCATTAGATGCTGACATCACCTATCAATACCTCTGGGACTTCAAATGTAGCAGTGACTTGTGATTTTTCGCCATGTCGAAATAGCAACAGCGAGATGCAAACTGTAAGCAAAGATTTGGTCTGAAATCTTTAAAAATCCAGAACATGCCTCTCGCTACCGCTGCGCTTGAATTGCGGGATAATATAAGTGTAACGATTACACATAAAATGGCTGCATTTTGCATGAGTTTGCGACGACGACTACAGTTGAGCCCTTGAAGTAGCGCGCCTTTTCCGTAACACTTAAAATTGTGTAAACGTTTACCCACTCAGGAACACTTTCGATGGCGACAATAAAGGATGTAGCAAAGCTAGCAGGCGTCTCTGTTGCCACGGTATCTCGTGTCATTAATGATTCACCGAAAGCCAGCGATGCATCGCGTCAGGCAGTGACCAGCGCGATGGAAGAACTTAATTACCATCCCAATGCTAATGCGAGAGCGCTTGCCCAACAAACCACTGAAACAATTGGTCTGATTGTGGGAGACGTTTCCGACCCCTTCTTTGGCACAATGGTCAAAGCCGTCGAACAAGTGGCCTATCGTACCGGCAACTTTTTATTAATCGGTAACGGTTATCACAACGAACAAAAAGAACGTCAGGCTATTGAGCAACTCATTCGTCATCGTTGTGCAGCGTTGGTGGTTCATGCAAAAAAAATCCCTGATAGCGAATTGATTTCATTAATGAAACAGATGCCAGGCATGGTCGTAATCAATCGTATTATTCCCGGTTTCGAAGAGCGTTGTGTCGCGCTGGATGACCGCTACGGCGCATGGCTTGCAACCCGCCATCTGATTCAACAAGGCCATACCAAAATTGGCTACCTCTGTTCCAACCACCAGATTTCAGATGCAGAAGACCGTTTGCAAGGTTATTACGACGCGCTAACCGAACACGGTTTACCGGTTAATGACCGGTTAGTCACTTACGGTGAACCCGACGAAAGCGGTGGCGAGCAGGCCATGACGGAGTTGTTAGGCCGCGGAAGACATTTCAGCGCGGTAGCGTGTTACAACGACTCCATGGCCGCAGGGGCGATGGGCGTTCTTAACGATAACGGTATTGATGTTCCAAAAGAGATTTCACTAATTGGATTCGATGATGTGTTGATTTCACGCTATGTACGCCCGCGCCTGACCACGGTTCGTTATCCAATAATCACTATGGCCGAACAAGCCGCAGAATTAGCGCTGGCGCTGGCGGAAAAGCGTGAATTACCCGAAATCACACATATGTTCAGCCCAACGCTTGTACGCCGCCATTCGGTGATTACCTTTTCAGGCGAGTCATTGGATTAATTATTACTCAACTGTTTGATTCGCGAAATATTCATTTCGATGATTGTTTGGTAAGAGGCAATATCACCGCCATTACCAGAACCATAAGACGTCAACACGCGATGGCTTTCGGCAGTGCGAAACTCACGATACGCACGCTCTGCATTGTCGAATGCTTTAACGGGTTGCAGTGACTTGCTCCCTTCACTCATATTCTCAAGTTCAACCAGATCCGCTCGCGTCTTTTTCTCAACTGCGACCAGTTCGGCTTCAGATTGCTTTACCACGGCCGGATAACATTCACGCTGCTCGGCAGTCGATTCTTTCGCTTCGCATTGTTTGTAAAGCACCTCTGCAGACTCAGCGGCAACCGCGGGTAGCGCATACATCACAGCTAACACTGCCCCCGCAGCCATTGACTGGATTGAGTTAAGCTTCATTTCCGCTCCTTGTTATTGATATAGGGCTGTCATACCGCAACCCTCACAGATGTGAGAATAATGTTACTGATTTTCGCTAGTGCAGGCGAGGTTTTGGTCGCATTACGAGTTTGATAGGAAACAATTCAGACGATTAGTAAGTTAACACTCTGAAAAGAGAGACTTAAATGGTAAACCGATAAAGGTGAACCGGCTTATTAGGGTAATCCAGACCATCACCAATGTACTGCCAGCCAAATCGCTCGTAATACTCTTTACAGGCAGAATAGAGATAAAGCTGCGGGTAGCCGAGCCGGCGGGCATAGTCGATAACGTGTTGTTGTAGTTTGGCTCCTAGCCCACGCCCACGCTGCTTTTCATCGATATATAACGCAGCAAGCCACGGATAAAGATCCTGGCGGCTAATCAAATCACAGCGCCACAACCCAACTGTTCCCACCAATTTATCACCGTCTACGGCCACAAAGGTCAGCGGCATTTCCCCTTCACGCTGGCTTTTTTCGACAATCGATGCAAAAAAATCACGGCTGTCTGCGGTACCAAACGCCTGACACAGCCAGTCGGTGACGATCTGTGCATACTGAGGTGCGGCGTAAAGCGGCAGAATTTTCACATCAGTTTCCCCTGAAAGATGGGAACCGATTCAAACAGGTAGCCGTCAAAATCTGGCGCATCGGAATCAGACTGTTCAAGTAGGCTATTTTTGACGTTTTCTAAGTGTTGCCACATTGCCTGCCACGACCCCATAACATCACGGCGACGCAGCGCAGCCAGTATCGTTTGCAGGTCGCCTAGCCATTTCAGACGATAACTACGGGTGTCGATATGTGCGCGCAATTGCTGCCACATCGCGCTGCTATCAAGATGACGCCAGATACTTTCCACCGTCGCTAGCAACATTTGGTTTTGCGAAGCACCTGCCAAAACCAAATGAAACATCTTGCAGTTATCCTGGCTAAGGTCGTTTGTCGCAATGGCGCGCTGTTCTTGTTCAAGAATACGCTTAAGGTTGTCGATGTCGGCTTTGGTGGCCATTTTTGCGGCAAACGCCGCAATATTACTCTCCAGTAACTGACGCGCCTGTAGCATTTCAAACGGGCCAATATCGCTACTGAAAAAAGCCTCTTCTTCCGCTTCGTTTTCTGCCGGAACGCGAGTGACATATACCCCCGAGCCCTGGCGAATATCGACCGTACCTTGTAACTCAAGCATCAGCAAAGCTTCACGAACAATCGTGCGGCTGACACCGTAGGTCTCAGCAATATTACGTTCAGGCGGCAAACGTGAGCCGACTGGATACAATCCCTGCATAATTTGTGCGCGCAGATCCTCACCAATTTCTTGGTATTGTTTTTTTTCTGGCGAAAGTACTACCTTGTCCACAATATCACCCGCATTGTTGATTCTCAGCGGCATAGTGTCCTGCCGCTGATTAATACCCGCTAGTTTATCAAACTATCCATCTGAAAAGACTATTTCCATTCGTCATCAATATTGATCTCTAAGGTGCGTGATTCACTCAATGCCCGGTACCAATGGGCCGATTTTTTCGCACGACGTTCGCGGTTATTTTGCAGATTGATTTCAATCAGACCGTAGCGGTTTTTGAACGCGTTCATCGGTGAAACGTTGTCGGTAAACGCCCACAGCATGTAACCCTGGCAGTTTGCGCCGTCTTCACGAGCACGCAATGTCTGATATAAATGTTCGCTGATAAACGCAATGCGATAATCATCTTCAATCACACCATCGCCATTGCGGAACTGCGCTTCGTTTTCAGTCCCCATTCCACTTTCTGCGACAAACCACGGAATATTGCGGTATTCGGATTTTATCCGCATCGCCATGTCATAAACGATGCGCGGATAAATTTCCCAACCGCGAGATTTGTTCATGCGTCGCCCAGGCAGCTCAAACGGTTCGTAGTAATACGCCGGATGGAATGGTGTGTCTGGGTTCCAGGCTCGCGACGGCGCTTTAACACGGTGTGGGTAATACAAGTTAATGCCCAGTTCATCGACCGTGTTTTCACGAATAATCGCCAGCTCTTGTTCGGTGTAATCCCACTGCACATCATGTTTTTCCAACAGTTCGATTAACTGTTGCGGATATTCCCCAAGCACCAGCGGGTCTAAAAATACGCGGTTGTAGAACAGGTCGTAAATCTGTGCAGCTTGCTGATCGTGCGCCGCACTGGATCGCGCATACGTAACTTCTGGGTTGAGAATACAGCCAACGGTTCCGCTATAACCTTTCTCACGGAATAATTTCACCACTTTCGCCGTGGCGAGGTTTTTATGGTGATTCCACTGCATCCATTTATGGGTGTTTTGCTCATATGGCCAGCGTAACGCATCAAGATAAACGCGCGTTTGCACCACAATTGGCTCGTTAAAAGTAAACCAACGATTCACTTTATGGGCATAACGAGCAAAGACTTTTTCAGCGTACAACACGTACAACTCGACCATTTTTTTCGAGGCCCAGCCACCATAAGTTTCAAATAACGTGGCGGGGAGTTCGTAATGCTCAAGGCAGATCATCGGTTCAATGCCGGTTCTGCGCATTTCGTCGATCAAATTATCGTAATACTGCGCGTACTCTTCATCGACGATGCCATTTTCGTAATCGGTAAAAAAACGCGACCAATTTATCGACGTACGATAATGCGTCAGCCCCGCCTGTTTCATCAGCCCCACGTCTTCGCGAAAACGATTAATGAAATCCGTGGCGACTGCTGGACCATAGCCTTCGTGCCAGACGTGCCTGTCATTTTTGTACCAGGCATCAAGCCAGGAATCCTGCCCCTCTTTTTTGCCGCTCCATCCCTCAGTTTGCCAGGCCGAAGCTGCCGCGCCGAGGATAAAATCTTTTGGAATGGTGACTTTTACGTTGCTCATGCCTTCCTCACGCGTTATTGGCTTGTTGCTGCTGCTCGGCCTGCAACTGCGCTTGTTCTGCACGGCGAGAGGCAATTTTCACAAACGGCAGGTAAATCAAAACAGAAACCAGAATACAGCCCAATTGTGTCACTACCGCGCCCATAGAACCCGCAGTGGATAACCAGGCGTTAATCAATGGTGGAGTGGTCCACGGCACCATAACTACCGCTTTGCCAGCAAAACCCATGACCGTTGCGAAATACCCGATAGACCCAGTGACCAGCGGCGTAATGATGAAAGGAATTGCCAAAATTGGGTTGAGCATAATCGGCATACCAAAAATCACCGGCTCGTTAATATTGAAGATCCCAGGACCAAAAGAGAGTTTGGCTATCTCTTTCATTTCTTTGCGTTTAGTGGCGATCATGACTGCGATCAGCAAGCCGATGGTTAACCCCGAACCGCCAATACTCATGTACACATCCCAGAAAGGCATGGTGATGATATTGGGGATCTCTTTACCCTGCTCAAACGCGCTCATGTTGACGGTTATCGCACCGAGTAGCAGAGGCTCACGGATAGGTTTTATCATCTGGTTGCCGTGAATACCGATGACCCAGAAAAGTTGCGCGACAAACATCAGCAACAGGATCCCCGGTAGACTTTGTACCACTTTTTCCAGCGGTTGCTGCACAACCTGATACACCGCGTCATACAGATACATCCCGGTGGTTTGGTGGAAGACGAAGCCAAAGGTAGCAATTGCGGTGACGGTAATAATCGATGGGATTAACGCCGAGAACGAAGCGGAAACATTGGGTGGAACGGTGTCAGGCATCTTAATCTTCAGCCCCTCACGTTTTTCCAGCCAGCAGTAGACTTCAACCGACAAAATGGCAATAAACATGCCGAGGAACAAGCTGCGAGTGTCAGAAAACTGGCGTGCCAGAATATCTTTCACCATATGCATTTGCCCATCGACCATCATTTCAATCGTTGTTGGAGTGACGCAAATAAAACAAATGACCGCCAGTAAACCGGGGAACAGGCTTTTAATACCGTTAATTCGCCCCAGTTCGATACCAATCAGAAAGACGGCGCCAATGTTCAGGAAATTAAGTGTGGCGTAGTTAATCGCCGCCGTAATCGGTTTTAATTGCGCCAGAAACGACAGTGCAGAAAAACTGGCGAGACCATTTTTAGGATCCAACACCATATTTGAAATCAGTACTGAAAATGCCCCGACGATAATTACTGGCATCAGGGTAATGAACGCGGCCTTGATCGCCATGATGTAGCGGTAGCTGTTGAATTTAGTCGCAAAACTCCCCAGCGAGTCGATTAACTTTTCCTGCAATGCCATAGGGTATACCTCAGTTATGTCGTTTTTTATTATTTAGATCGAAGGGTAACTAACGATTTGGTATACCAAAAATAGTAGCTCCCCTTTAATATTTCCGTGATAAAAGTCTCACATTGCTATTTTGGGATTCCAATGGTGACCAATACCGTAATTTTGGCATACCAAATAAAAATAGAACCTAAATAACTCGAGTCGCAGGAAGGCAGTAAAAGAAGGAGTCGCGATGAACTGACTCAAGTCAGTGATGACTCGCCCCATCCATGGTCCTCACCCCTTCGGGGCGCTGCCAACAGCGTTCAAATCGGCTCCTTGCAGATTTGTCAGGTGGCTGAAAACCACCCACACACCTGCAACTTGAAGTATGAATGCTATAAAACCGTGATCTGGTACGACAAATGGCATAACGAAACCGCAAGCCCGATGTTTCGCAATCGCAGCATGGTAAACTAGCGAAATTATGCGACCACGCGGCAGCGTCTTAATCAGGAATGAATTGATGGTCACAATGCTGGATGTCGCGCTACGCGCAGGCGTTTCCAAAGCAACGGTATCACGCGTGCTCAATGGAATTGGACAAGTTAAAGAGAGCACCCGCGAACAGGTATTTAACGCCATGGAAGAGTTGGGCTATCGGCCTAATTTTCTGGCGCGATCGCTTGCGAATCGCAGCAGTAATAGCGTGGGTCTGGTGGTGTCGACTTTTGATGGGTTTTACTTTGGGCGCTTACTTCAACAAGCCTCACGTCAAACTGAAGCATGGGGCAAACAATTGATTGTCACTGACGGGCACGACACGCCGCAAAAAGAACTCGAAGCCGTGCAAATGCTGGTAGACCGTCACTGCGATGCAATCGTGCTGTACACCCGTTTTATGAGCGAACGTACATTATTGTCACTAATGAATTCCATCAAAGTGCCGCTGGTGGTGATTAACCGCGATGTCAGCCAGGCACGTGACCGCTGCGTTTTCTTCGAACAACAAGATGCCGCATTTAAAGCCACCGACTATTTAATTCAGCAAGGGCATCGCGAAATTGCCTGTATTACGGTGCCGATTTCTACACCAACGGGCCAGGCTCGATTGATGGGTTATCGGAAAGCGCTGCAAAAACATAACATTGCTTTTAACGAAGACCGAGTCAGATACGGTGATTCGACCATGACGGTCGGCCACAAGCTGTGTCAGGATTTACTGGAAAGCCGCGTGCCGTTTACCGCATTGTTCGCTTGTAACGACGATATGGCACTTGGCGCGTCAAAAGCGCTGCATCAGGCAGGTAGGCGGATCCCACAGGATATTTCGTTGTTTGGTTTTGATGATGCGCCAAGCGCACAGTGGCTGGAGCCTGCATTATCCACGGTTTACTTGCCAATCGATAACATGATAACCACAGCCATTGATCAGGCGGTAAAACTGGCAAACGGTGAATCGCTCGAAGCAATTCCACCGTTTGTTGGCAAGCTGGTGTTGCGTGAGTCAGTAGGACCTGGGCCGAATTACGAGCCACATTAGCGCTGACGAAAATGGTAGAGAACGCTTCGCTTATCCACTCTACAATTCTAACGCCAGCAACTCTTGGATTGTCTGGCGGCGGCGAATCAGTCGCGCCTGGCCATTATCAAACAGCACTTCAGGGAGCAGCGGGCGGCTGTTGTAGTTGGACGACATGGACGCCCCATACGCGCCGGTATCGTGCAGCACCAGATAGTCGCCAACCTGCACGGGCGGTAACTTGCGCGTTTCCACTTTACCGCCTTCTTGCTGGGTAAACACATCGCCCGATTCACACAATGGCCCCGCAACGACAGTCTCGACCAGTGGTAGAACCCCGAGTTCACGCCCGTCACCCGCCAAAGCAGAAATATGGTGGTAGCTGCCATACATTGAAGGACGCATCAAATCGTTAAAACCCGCATCAATCAACACAAAGTGGCGCGACCCCATATTCTTAACTGAACGAACCTGAGCCACCAGCACACCCGATTCTGCGACCAGGAAGCGGCCTGGTTCTATCTCGAGTTTTACCGGATGCCCCAGACGCTGCGCAATCTTTTCACGTGCAGCGTTCCACAAGCCGTAATAATGATCGGTATCGATTGTTTCTTCGCCTTCACGATAAGGGATCGACAAACCACCACCTGCTGAAATTGCTTCCAGATCCTGACCAAAATCAATCACCTGCTGCACCATTGCGCCACAAACACGCTCCAGGTGACCGTAGTCAACACCAGAACCAATGTGCATGTGAATGCCGACTAAATGCAGTTTGTAGCGTTGGATAACCTCCAGCGCCTGCGGTAAATCCGCATGCCAAATACCATGTTTGCTGTTTTCACCACCGGTGTTGGTCTTCTGGCTGTGTCCATGACCAAAGCCCGGATTGACGCGCAACCAAACACGATGCCCCGGGGAGACTTCGCCAAGTTGCTGCAACATATCGACGGAACCGGCATTAACCGGAATTTGCTGCTCTGCCACCAACGCAAGCGTAGGTTGATCAATCATGTCGGCCGTGAAAACGATGTCATCCTGGTTTTCCAGCGGCTGATATCCTGCCGCCAGCGCACGTTCAATTTCGCCCTGTGAAACCGAATCGACCTTCACACCCTGCTCGCGCATCAAGCGCAAAATATGAATATTCGAACATGCTTTTTGAGCAAAACGAATCACATCAAACTGGCGCAATTGGGCAATCTGCTGGCGAATAATATCCGCGTCGTAAACCCAGACTGGGCAACCAAATTCAGCAGGCAGTGTCAGTAGATTTTGCGCGTTCAAAGCAGTGTTAGGGTTATTGAGTGGGCGTGGCATGGTGGACTCCGG
>DATERH010000158.1:0-5397 GCA_035271785.1 Buttiauxella sp. | reverse complement strand
GATTTCCAAACAGCTTTCGGTCTTCGTCGGCCTGATCATCACTAACTGCATCGTCATGGGGCGTGCTGAAGCTTACGCCATGAAGTCGCCTCCGTTGGCAAGCTTCATGGATGGCATCGGTAATGGCTTGGGTTATGGTGTAATTCTGCTGCTTGTTGGCTTCCTGCGTGAACTTGTTGGTAGTGGAAAGTTGTTTGGTATCACGGTGCTGGAAACAGTTCAGAACGGTGGCTGGTATCAGCCAAACGGTATGTTTCTTCTCGCGCCGAGTGCATTCTTTATTATCGGCCTGCTTATCTGGGCCCTGCGTACGCTAAAACCTGCGCAGCAAGAAAAGGACTAACTGACTATGGAGCATATGATTAGTCTGTTTGTACGTGCAGTGTTTATTGAGAACATGGCGCTCGCGTTCTTCCTTGGAATGTGTACCTTCCTGGCGGTCTCCAAGAAAGTTTCTACTGCATTCGGTTTAGGTGTGGCAGTGACTGTTGTTTTAGGGATTGCTGTTCCTGCGAATAACTTGGTTTATAACCTGATTCTTCGTGACGGCGCACTGGTAGAAGGCGTTGACCTTAGCTTCCTGAACTTCATTACCTTCATCGGTGTGATTGCCGCACTGGTACAGATCCTCGAAATGATCCTGGATCGTTTCTTCCCGGCTCTCTACAACGCGCTGGGGATCTTCTTGCCGCTTATCACCGTTAACTGCGCCATCTTTGGTGGCGTATCGTTCATGGTGCAGCGTGATTACAGCTTCGGCGAATCCATCGTTTATGGCGTCGGTTCCGGCGTGGGCTGGATGCTGGCGATTGTCGCGATGGCGGGGATTCGCGAGAAGATGAAATATGCCAATGTGCCCGCAGGATTGCGCGGCTTAGGAATTACCTTTATCACCACCGGATTGATGGCGCTGGGCTTCATGTCATTCTCCGGTGTGCAGCTATAAGGGCGAAAACGTATGGAAATTATTCTTGGCGTGGTGATGTTCACGCTAATCGTTCTGGCACTGGCGCTGTTGATTCTGTTTGCCAAGTCAAAGCTTGTGAACTCCGGCGATGTGCTGATCGAAATTAACAACGAAGCAGATAAACAGTTCCATGCTCCGGCTGGGGACAAGCTGCTTAATACGCTTTCAAATCAGGGGATTTTCATCTCCTCGGCTTGTGGCGGCGGCGGTTCGTGCGGGCAATGCCGTGTGACCATTAAAGAAGGCGGCGGTGATATTCTGCCGACCGAGCTTTCGCACATCACCAAACGTGAAGCGAAAGAAGGTTGCCGCCTGGCGTGTCAGGTCGCTGTAAAACAGGATATGAAAATTGAGCTGCCGGAAGAGATATTCGGCGTGAAAAAATGGGAGTGTGAAGTTATCTCTAACGATAACAAAGCGACTTTCATTAAAGAGCTCAAGCTGCGTATTCCTGACGGCGACGTGGTGCCGTTCCGGGCCGGTGGTTATATCCAGATTGAAAGCCCGCCGCATGAAGTTAACTACCAGGACTTCGACGTGCCGCAGGAATATCGCGGTGACTGGGATAAGTTCAACCTTTTCCGCTTCAAATCCGTGGTGAATGAGCCGTGTGTTCGCGCATATTCCATGGCGAACTACCCGGACGAAGCAGGCATTATCATGCTTAACGTGCGTATCGCGACTCCGCCGCCGAATGTGCCAGATGCACCTCCGGGGATTATGTCCTCATATATCTGGTCGTTGAAAGCGGGTGACAAAGTAACAATATCCGGACCATTCGGTGAGTTCTATGCGAAAGATACTGACGCGGAAATGGTATTCATTGGCGGTGGTGCGGGTATGGCACCTATGCGTTCGCACATTTTTGACCAGCTTAAACGTCTTCAAAGTACGCGCAAAATGAGCTTCTGGTACGGTGCGCGCTCGCTGCGTGAGATGTTCTACGAAGAAGAGTTTGAGAAACTGGCCCAGGAAAACCCGAACTTCACGTTCAATGTGGCGCTTTCCGATCCACAGCCAGAAGATAACTGGACGGGCTACACGGGCTTCATCCACAACGTGTTACTGGAAAACTATCTTCGTAGCCATCCGGCGCCAGAAGATTGTGAATTCTATATGTGTGGGCCGCCAATGATGAACGCTGCGGTGATCAAAATGCTCAAAGACCTGGGCGTCGAGGATGAAAATATCATGCTCGATGACTTCGGCGGCTGACGGGAGCCATTATGCTGACGGTATTTTTAGCCACCTTCGCCATTTTTATTCTGGTGATATTCGGTATGTCGCTCGGGGTTATCGTGAAGCGTAAAACGCTTCAGGGTAGCTGCGGTGGCATTGCTGCGCTAGGCATGGAGAAAGTCTGCAACTGCCCTGAACCTTGCGACGCGCGTAAAAAACGAATCGCGAGAGCTGAGCGGCAGGCAAAACTTCAGCAAAACCGCATTTTGTAAGCCCCTAAAAACCTCCCGCATCGCCGGGAGGTTTTCTTCGCAACACACTTTCCACTCTTTATTAATTGACTGTATACTTATCCAGTAAAGTAACTGGTGTGAAAAAGTATGCGTAAAATCATTCATGTCGATATGGACTGCTTTTTTGCAGCCGTTGAGATGCGTGATAACCCGACCTTACGGGATATCCCGTTAGCGATTGGCGGCAGCGCACAACGCCGTGGCGTTATCAGTACCGCAAATTATCCGGCAAGGAAATTTGGTGTGCACAGCGCAATGTCGACGGCGATGGCGCTCAAACTCTGCCCGCACCTGACGCTTTTGCCGGGGCGCTTTGACGCATACAAAGAAGCATCCAACCATATCCGTGAAATCTTTAGTCGCTATACCACGCTAATCGAGCCCCTTTCGCTGGATGAAGCCTATCTGGATGTAACCGATAGCCTGAACTGCCACGGTTCCGCCACGCTGATGGCCAGGGAAATCCGCCAGTCTATTTCAGACGAACTTAATCTCACCGCATCAGCAGGTATTGCGCCGGTTAAATTCCTCGCCAAAATCGCCTCTGACCTGAATAAGCCTAACGGGCAGTACGTCATTACGCCCGATGAAATCCCTGCATTTTTAGAAACCTTGCCGCTGGGGAAAATTCCGGGCGTGGGTAAAGTCACAGCCGGGAAACTGGAAAGTCTGGGGCTGCGCACCTGTGCTGATGTACAAAAAACGGATTTAGCTTCGTTACTCAAACGTTTTGGGAAATTCGGGCGTGTCCTTTGGGAAAGAAGTCAGGGCATTGATGAGCGTGAGATTAACAACGAGCGGCAGCGCAAATCCGTCGGCGTCGAGAAAACGCTGGCAGAAGACATTCATGAATGGCCGGAATGTGAGGCCATTATTGAGCTGCTATATGCAGAACTTGAGCGGCGTTTGATGAAAGTGAAACCGGATTTACTGATAGCGCGGCAGGGCATCAAGCTCAAGTTTAATGATTTCCAGCAAACGACTCAGGAACATGTCTGGCCGCAACTGAATAAAACTGACTTAATCGCAACGGCTAAGCAAGCGTGGGAAGAGCGGCGAGGGGAGCGCGGTGTGCGGCTGGTGGGTGTGCATGTCACGCTGCTGGATCCGCAGATGGAACGCCAGTTGGTTCTCAGGCTATAAAAAAGCCCTCTTAAAAGAAGAGGGCCTGGAGAAAAACGTATTCAGCTTATTTAGCTGGAATTGCTTTCAGCAATTCAGTCAGCAGAATCCAGTACTGACCTACGCTTGCAATATGAACTTGTTCATCCGGGGAGTGTGGCCCCGTAATGGTCGGCCCAATAGAAACCATATCCATATCCGGGTAAGGTTTTTTGAACAGGCCACATTCCAGACCGGCATGGATAACCATGATATTTGGCGTCTTATTGAACAGCTTCTGGTAGGTTTCACGAACCAGTCCCATCACCGGAGACTGAGCGTCTGGCTGCCAGCCCGGGTAGCTGCCTTTGGCAACGCTTTGCGCGCCAGCCAACTGGCCCAAAGCTTCGAGCATGCCAACAACATAGTCTTTGCCGCTATCAATCAGTGAACGAATCAGGCAGATAATTTCTGCGCTTTCATCAGTCATTGAGACCACGCCCACGTTCAGCGAGGTTTCCACGACACCTTTAACGGCATCGGAATTACGGATAACGCCGTTTGGCATTGCATTGAGCAGGTTGATGAAAGCATCACGGCTTTTTGCCGTCAGCGCAGCTTTGTCTGTGCTGGTGGCTTCAACCAGAACGGTGGTGTTTTTCTCAACCGCACCCAATTCGTTTTGCAGAATTGACAGGAATTTAGCTGCCAGCTCTTTGAGCTGTGCCGCTTTGTCGGTAGGAACCGCGACAATGGCAGAGCCTTCACGTGGGATTGCGTTACGCAACGTACCGCCGTTCAAATCAATCAGGCGAGCATCAAGTTCCGCTGCATGAGCGAACAGGAAACGCGCCAGCAATTTGTTGGCGTTGCCCAGACCCAGGTGAATTTCTGCACCAGAGTGACCGCCTTTCAGGCCTTTGATGGTCAGCTTGTAGGTTTCGTAACCGGCCGGAACCGCTTCGCGCTGCAGTGGTAGCGTGGAGATAAAATCAATCCCGCCAGCGCAGCCCATATAGATCTCACCTTCTTCTTCAGAATCGGTGTTGATCAGAATGTCAGCTTGCAGCCAGCCCGCTTGCAGGCCGAAAGCGCCGTCCATACCGGCTTCTTCGGTCATGGTCAGCAGAACTTCTAATGGGCCATGAGCTACAGTCTCATCAGCCAGCACCGCGAGCGCTGATGCCATACCGATGCCGTTATCGGCACCCAGCGTTGTACCGCGCGCTTTAACCCACTCACCGTCGATATATGGTTGAATCGGGTCTTTAGTGAAATCATGGGCAGTGTCATTGTTTTTCTGCGGCACCATATCAAGGTGAGCCTGCATAACTACCGCTTTACGGTTTTCCATGCCTGCGGTCGCAGGTTTACGGATCAGGATATTCCCCACCTGGTCACGCTCAACATGCAGGCCTTTTTCTTTTGCCCAAGACAGAATATGTTCCGCAAGTTGCTCTTCATGATAAGAAGGGTGCGGGATAGAACAGATTTTGGCAAAAATATCCCACAGCGGTTGCGGAGATAATTGAGACAATTCAGACACGATAAGTCTCCTTGACATCGACTCTGCTGACAATTTTGATTCATGCAGAGCGGGATTAAACTTAATGAAATACAACACAAGTAAGGTTTGTGTGCTGGTCTGAGAATATCACTATAACTAAGGCCGTGACGATCTAAAGCACGTAAAAACGAAAGGGACGAGCCCACAGTACTGGTTTTTAGTGCGCCAGGTCTCTATAATCTCGCGCAACCAAAACCCCTTTGAACATTTTTAAGCCGTTAATAACTGGCTGGGATAATTTCACATGAGCGAAAAATACATCGTCACCTGGGACATGTTGCAGATTCACG
>DATERH010000157.1:0-4954 GCA_035271785.1 Buttiauxella sp. | reverse complement strand
CATCCAGTACTTCACTTTGCTCTTGTAGCGTTCAAACACCACTTCGGCAAATCGTACAAAGAAATCGACCACTTTACGGTTAGTCCAGCCACCGTATTCAGTCACCAGATGGTGTGGCATTTCAAAGTGGGAGAGGGTGATTACGGGTTCGATGTTGTATTTCAGCAACTCATCGAACATGTCGTCGTAGAACTTCAGCCCTTCTTCATTCGGTTGCAGTTCATCGCCTTTTGGGAAAATGCGCGTCCAGGCTATTGAGGTACGGAAACATTTGAAGCCCATTTCGGCAAACAGTGCGATATCTTCTTTGTAATGACCGTGGAAATCGATGGCTTCATGGTTAGGATAATATTTGCCAGGGACAACTTCTTGAGTGATTTCACGCGGTACACCATGTGCGCCACCGGTCAGTACATCACAAATACTTGGGCCTTTACCTTCTTTGTTCCAGCCACCTTCTACCTGATGCGCAGCAACGGCACCGCCCCATAAAAAGTCTTTTGGTAAGGTCAGTTTCTTCATATTCGTCAATCTCACGGTTAGCGCCGAATATAATGTGGGATACATCACATTTAAGCGTTAAGTTAATTATCTCTGCTCTGGAGTCTAACAAATGAGATTTAATTGTCACGATATAACAAATCACGGTTAATGTGATTTGTTACATGGAAAAAACAGGTTGTTTTTTATGCCATTTTCTTCGCCAATTTACGGCCAATGGTTTCTAAAATATAAATGACAGGGATTTGGGTGGTGATGTCATAAACACCTCCGACGCGGGTGAGTGGAATATGCCAGGAGAGATTAAAGTCAGCCAGTTTTGCCAGCGATGAGTTTTCGTGACTAGTGACAGAGAGTACTTTGCAGTTATGCAGGCTGAACTGGCTGGCAAAGCGCAGGATCTCTTCGGTTTCACCGGAAACTGAAAGGACAATCGCCAGGGCATTTTTAGCCATGTCATTGGTAACCGGGAAATAAGGGTCGTCAATATGGTTACTAAATTTCCCAACATTTGAAAAGAAACGAGCGCCATATTTTGCTAATGCACCTGATGTTCCCGCACCGACAAATATAATACGTTCGGATGAACAAATAATATCAACTGCCTGGTCAATTAAACTATCAAACTCTTCATTATTGGTGCTTTTAAAAAAGCTAATAATTTCACTTGGGCCGAAGTTAACTAATTGTTCATCATTTTGCTCAAGATATAATTTAAAGCGAACACGAAACTCGGAATAACCTTCGCAATTTAACTTGCGGCAAAAACGCAGCACGGTGGTGGTGGACACGCCCGCCGCATCGGCTAACTCGCGGATAGTCATATACATCACTTTGTCACGGTTCTTGATGACATAGTTGTAGACCATCATTTCTAGTCCGTTGAGATTAGCAATTGCCGCATGAGTAAACATGGTACGTCTTCCTGAAAGTTCGAATGGGAAAGAGGCTATCGTAACCCGCCTTTTTCTTGTGCTGAATGTAGATGACAAACGACATGTTGCCATAATTCCGGCTAGCTTTCGCCCACCACGGGTTAGAACAACTGACAGATTTATTTTAGCGTACAGGTGTTAGCTGGAATCATTCTCAGTTATGCTGTACCCGCCATCCTTCAACTCGAATTATTCGGGTATGTCTGCGATGCATTAACTATCTTTTGTTTCACCTGGAGTAGCCATATGGCTGATAAACCATTGAACAAAAAAGGATATTCACTGGCTGAGGAAGTCGCCAACAGTATTAGCCACGGTATCGGATTGGTTTTTGGGATTGTCGGGCTGGTTTTATTACTGGTTCAGGCGGTGGAGTCCCATGCGAGTGTAACCGCAATAACCAGTTATAGCTTATACGGCGGCAGCATGATCTTGCTGTTTCTTGCATCAACGCTGTATCACGCCATCCCCCATCAACGCGCTAAACGATGGTTAAAGAAATTTGACCACTGTGCCATTTATTTATTGATTGCCGGGACTTACACGCCATTTTTACTCGTTGGGCTGGACTCACCCCTGTCGCGCGGGCTGATGGTCGTTATTTGGGGACTGGCGCTCGCGGGGATTCTTTTTAAACTGACCATTGCACATCGATTTAAAGTCTTGTCGTTAGCGACATATTTAATCATGGGGTGGTTATCGCTGGTCGTCATTTACCAGATGGTGATTAAACTCGCGCCTGGTAGCGTAACGCTATTGGCTGCGGGCGGCGTGATTTATTCTTTAGGCGTGATTTTCTACGTCTGTAATCGTATTCCCTACAACCACGCTATTTGGCATGGTTTTGTACTGGGTGGCAGTGTTTGCCACTTCCTCGCGATTTATCTGTATATCCGTTAATAGCTGACATAAACGAAGCCATACCCTAAATAATTCGAGATGCAGAAAGGTGCCCAGACCATAAACCCCCAGGAACATAGATAACTATGTGACTGGGGCGAATGGGCGTGGCCAACACACCTGCACTTGAAGGGCGACGGGTATATTAGAACAATTCGTGGCTTTCGCCGTTATCAATTAGCGTTGTACCCACTTCATGCACTGCTTGCTGTGTCGGTTGTGTGCCTTCAATAAAGAACTCCGGACGACTACTCCCACCATTGGCCAATTGCCCGGTATAACGGTCAATATTTACAGTGACGACGCCTGGTGGTGGTGTTAACGGTTCTTCCGGTACTCCTTCCAAAACCGCTTTCATAAAATCATCCCATGCAGGCTGAGCACTCTTTGCCCCACCCTCATAACCTGAGATTTGATCTTTGATTGCACCTGATGCGGATGTCCGCCCAAGGTCACGGCGATGATCGTCAAAACCAATCCATACGGATGTCACAACACCCGGCCCGTAGCCTGAGAACCATGCATCTTTTGAACTGTTGGTGGTACCGGTTTTGCCGCCAATATCATTCCGCTTTAGGTCACGGCTTGCACGCCAGCCGGTGCCTTGCCAACCGGGTTCGCCATAAATATTGGAATTAAGCGCACTTTTGATCAGGAATGCCAACGGCGTGTTAATGACGTGCGGTGCGTACTCAGGCGGGCTGCTCTGCGCAACCAACTCGCTGTTCGCTTGTTCAAGCTTTGGCATAGGAACGCTGGCGTTCTGTTGTCCTTGAGATGGCGCGACGTCTTCGACATCCTGGTTTTCCAGCACGTTAGACTTCGGCGTTTCGCCGTAAATCACCGGGATATCACAATCCGGGCAGGCGACTTTCGGCTTCGCTTCAAAGATAGTGCCACCGATTTCATTCTCAATTTTTGAGATGTAATACGGGTCTACCAGGAAACCACCGTTTGCCATGACAGAATAACCGCGAGCGACTTGCATTGGCGTGAATGAAGCTGAGCCTAATGCCAGGGATTCGGTGTGAACAATGTTCTGCGCAGGGAAGCCGAAACGCTGTAGATATTCAGCCGCGTAGTCAACCCCCATAGCTCGCATCGCACGCACCATCACTACGTTCTTCGACTGACCAAGTCCCTGACGTAATCTGATTGGGCCTGCATATTCTGGCGGTGAGTTTTTCGGACGCCAGTCGGAGCCCGCACCCGCATCCCAGCGCGAAATTGGCACATCGTTCAGCACGCTCGCAAGTGTCAGGCCCTTATCCATCGCCGCGGTGTAAAGGAACGGTTTGATGTTGGAGCCCACCTGACGTAATGCTTGGGTGGCTCGGTTGAATTTGCTCTGATTGAAGTCAAAGCCACCAACCAACGCTACAACGGCACCGTCATGTGGATTGATAGAAACCAGCGCGGAGTTCACGTCCGGTACTTGTCCAAGCCACCAACCTTCATCAACTTTACGCACCCAGATTTGTTGCCCCGTTTGCACGACATCCGTCACTTTGCGTGGCGTTGGGCCTTGCGCGGTGTCTGAACGATAAGGGCGCGCCCAGCGCATGCCATCCATATCGATAGAAACGGCGCTACCGTCAGCCATCAACGCAGTCGCTTCTAATGGGGTTGCCTGGGTAATCACAGCAGGGAACAGCGGGCCGTAAGCGGGAAGATTCTTTAACGAATCGACAATCTTGGTTTTTTCCCACGGCGTTTCGCCCACTTTCCACAGCACATTAGATGGGCCACGGTAACCATGACGCATATCGTAAGCCATGACGTTATTGCGCACAGCTTGTTGAGCGGCTTGCTGAGTTTTACGCGTGATGGTGGTGTAAACCTTATAACCATCTTCGTAGGCTTTCTCGCCATAACGCGCCACCATATCCTGACGCACCAGCTCAGAAAGATACGATGCAGAGAATGCGATTTCTGGTGCGTGATAGTTAGCCTCGATGGGCTGATTACGCGCTTCGTTGTACTGTGTTTGGGTAATATAGCTTTCGCTCAACATGCGCGATAACACGACATTACGACGAGAAACGGCACGTTCCATTGAGTAAAGCGGGTTAAAGGTTGATGGTGCTTTTGGCAAACCGGCAATGACCGCCATTTCGCTCAGCGTCAGTTGATCAATCGACTTACCAAAATAGACCTGGGCTGCGGCACCGACACCATATGCGCGGTAACCGAGATAAATCTTGTTGAGGTATAACTCGAGGATTTCATCTTTGGTTAGCAACTGCTCGATACGAATCGCCAGAAACACTTCTTTTATCTTACGTGTCAGAGTGCGTTCAGGGCTCAAGAAGAAGTTACGTGCCAGTTGCTGCGTGATGGTACTTGCACCTTGAGATGCATGACCAGAAAACAGCGCCACACTGGCAGCACGGAAGATCCCAACAGGATCAACACCATGGTGCTCGTAGAAACGGCTGTCCTCGGTCGCAATAAAAGCTTTCACCATAACCGGCGGAATTTGATTGAGCGTCACTGGAATACGGCGCTTCTCACCGTATTGAGCCATTAACTCACCATCAGCGCTATAAACCTGCATTGGGATCTGGAGCCGCACGTCTTTAAGCGTGGCGACATCAGGCAACTGCGGTTCAATAAAT
>DATERH010000156.1:0-4916 GCA_035271785.1 Buttiauxella sp. | reverse complement strand
CTTTGGTCCGAAGACGTTATGCGGTATTAGCTACCGTTTCCAGTAGTTATCCCCCTCCATCAGGCAGTTTCCCAGACATTACTCACCCGTCCGCCGCTCGTCACCCAGAGAGCAAGCTCTCCTGTGCTACCGCTCGACTTGCATGTGTTAGGCCTGCCGCCAGCGTTCAATCTGAGCCATGATCAAACTCTTCAATTAAAAGCTTGATTTGCTTCAACTCGTGAAGCGGTGCTCGAAATTAACTTTCGTAGTTCTTCTTTAGTTAAACAAGTCAACTAAATGAATTACTGCTTGGTCACTCTTCAAGACTTGATATTTTTTTTGATACCCGAAGGTATCTGAGATATCAATCCTGCGAGTGCCCACACAGATTGTCTGATAAATTGTTAAAGAGCAGTGAGTTACGCGCTTTCGCTTGCTAACTCGAGGTGGCGTATATTACGCCTTCCTCTTTCAGAGTCAAGCGTTTATTTTCGCTTTTCATCTGGCTGACGGGCCGGTTTATAAGCCGTTGCGCCGTGTCAGTGGAGGCGCAGTATAGGGATTTTCTGGAGACTGACAACCCCTAAATTCAAAATAGCCACTGACCGCTCACTTTTTAAACATCACGCCTATTTTTGACGCGCTTTTATCGCTTTTGGCAGCTCTGCGAGGCTATTAATGACAAAATCTGCCGCTGCTTCGCTTTGTTCAGTGACAGGTTTACCGCTGCGCACCAATACTTTTGTCCCTACTTGTGCAGTTGACGCCGCCTGCATGTCTTCTAATTTGTCTCCCACCATATAAGAAGAGGCCATATCTATATTTAGAAACTCTTGTGCAGAAAGCAGCATGCCTGATTGTGGTTTGCGGCAATCACAGGTTTGGCGAAACTCTTCTACTATTGCCTCGGGATGATGTGGGCAATAGTAGATACCATCAAGGTCAACACCACGGTCAGCTAAAGACCAATCCATCCACTCAGTCAGGTTTTCAAAATCAGCTTCAGTAAACATGCCACGGGCGATACCAGACTGGTTGGTAACGATAACTAACGCATAACCCATTGCTTTTAACTCACGC
Organism: Buttiauxella sp.; assembly: GCA_035271785.1. Taxonomy (GTDB): domain Bacteria; phylum Pseudomonadota; class Gammaproteobacteria; order Enterobacterales; family Enterobacteriaceae; genus Buttiauxella. Next base: position 3,854 of record DATERH010000156.1, on the reverse strand, counting down.
ATTGCGTCAATCACACCATCAATGAACTCGAACTGGTCAACTTCATGGACATAACCATGATCAACATTAATGGTGCCATCACGATCGAGAAAAATAGCGGGAACAGACTGTGCCACTTGGAAACTCCTGATACTGGGGATTTAGTGTAGTATCGCATGAATTACTATTTGGGCGAGAACAGACAATCATTCCCCGATTGATTTAGACGTCTGGATGCCTTAACATCCATATCGATGGCGGTCATCGCCCGTTATCGGCAGCAGAATATGCCACGGCTTACACTCATACGATAATAAATAACCTAATGATTAAACTTTCGAATATCACCAAAGTGTTCCAGCAAGGTAACCGCAGTATACAGGCGTTGAATAACGTCAGCTTGCATGTTCCTGCCGGGCAAATTTATGGCGTGATTGGCGCATCAGGTGCAGGGAAAAGTACTCTGATCCGTTGCGTGAACCTGCTTGAGCGCCCAACACAAGGTTCTGTTCTGGTCGGTGGCCAGGAATTGACGACACTATCTGAAGGCCAACTCACTAAAGCGCGTCGTCAAATTGGCATGATTTTCCAGCATTTTAATTTGCTCTCTTCCCGTACCGTGTATGGCAACGTCGCATTACCGTTAGAGCTGGACAATACGCCACGCGAAGAAATTAAACGTCGCGTTTCAGAATTACTCGATTTGGTCGGGTTGAGTGAAAAGCACGATGCATATCCGGCCAACCTGTCCGGAGGGCAAAAGCAGCGTGTTGCTATTGCTCGAGCGTTGGCAAGCAACCCTAAAGTATTGTTATGCGATGAGGCCACCAGTGCACTTGACCCGGCGACTACACGTTCGATTCTCGAACTGTTGAAAGATATCAACCGTCGCCTTGGTCTGACTATTCTATTAATTACCCATGAAATGGATGTCGTAAAACGTATCTGTGATTGCGTCGCGGTCATCAGTGATGGCGAATTAATAGAACAAGATACTGTAAGCGAAGTGTTTTCCCATCCTAAGACACCACTTGCACAACAGTTTATTCAATCCACCTTGCATCTGGATATTCCTGAAGACTACGCAAAGCGTTTAAGCACACAGAAGAGCGGAGAAACTGTTCCGTTGCTGCGTCTGGAATTTACTGGTCGCTCAGTTGATGCACCATTACTTTCCGAAACCGCCCGCCGTTTTAATGTAAACAGCAATATTATCAGTGCGCAAATGGATTACGCCGGTGGAGTTAAGTTCGGGATCATGCTGTGCGAATTGCATGGAGAACATCAGGATATGGACGCTGCCATCGAATACCTGCAGCAGCAACATGTAAAAGTAGAGGTGCTGGGTTATGTCTGAGCCAATGATGTGGTTACTCCTTAAAGGAGTGTATGAAACGCTGGCAATGACTTTTGTGTCTGGCTTCTTTGGCTTCGTTCTCGGCTTGCCTGTTGGCGTCCTTCTCTATATTACGCGCCCGGGGCAAATCAGTGCGAACAGCAAGCTGTATAATAGCCTGTCGGCATTAGTAAATATCTTCCGCTCGATTCCATTCATTATATTACTGGTATGGATGATTCCATTTACCCGAGCAATTGTCGGTACATCAATTGGCTTGCAAGCGGCTATCGTTCCTTTAACCGTCGGTGCCGCACCGTTCATCGCGCGTATGGTAGAAAATGCCTTGCTGGAAATTCCATCAGGCCTAATTGAAGCATCGCGTGCAATGGGCGCGACTCCGATGCAGATCATCCGCAAAGTGCTGCTGCCAGAAGCGCTATCGGGCCTGGTGAATGCGGCAACCATTACGCTGATTACTCTTGTAGGGTATTCCGCGATGGGCGGTGCCGTTGGTGCCGGTGGCTTAGGCCAGATTGGTTATCAATATGGTTATATCGGGTATAACGCTACCGTGATGAATACGGTATTAGTGTTATTGGTAGTATTAGTGTATTTAATTCAACTCTCTGGCGATCGTATCGTCCGGGCAGTGACTCACAAATAATATGTTCCACATCATCGTTTTTTACACATAGTAAGGAAGGGATATGTCTTTTAAATTAAAAACCTTTGCAGCAGTTGGTGCTTTGATTGGTACTCTGGCACTCGTGGGTTGTGGTCAAGACGAGAAAGATCCAAACCATATTAAAGTTGGCGTGATTGTTGGTGCTGAACAACAAGTTGCCGAAGTTGCGCAGAAAGTCGCAAAAGAGAAATACGGCCTGGATGTTGAGTTGGTTACCTTCAACGATTACGTTCTGCCTAACGAAGCGCTGAGCAAAGGCGATATCGATGCTAACGCCTTCCAGCATAAACCATACCTCGACCAGCAGATCAAAGACCGCGGCTACAAGCTGGTTTCAGTTGGTAGCACGTTTGTTTACCCAATCGCTGGCTACTCTAAGAAGATCAAATCTTTAGATGAGCTGCAAACTGGCGCGCAGATTGCTCTGCCAAACGACCCAACTAACCTTGGCCGTTCACTGCTGCTGCTGCAAAAACAAGGTCTGATCAAATTGAAAGACGGCGTGGGTCTGCTGCCAACCGTTCTGGATGTCACTGAGAACCCAAAAAATCTGAAGCTGGTTGAGCTGGAAGCACCACAGCTGCCACGTTCCCTGGACGATGCTCAGATTGCTCTGGCTATCATCAATACCACCTACGCAAGCCAGATTGGCCTCACTCCAGCGAAAGACGGTATCTTCGTCGAAGATAAAGACTCCCCATACGTAAACCTGATCGTTTCCCGCGAAGACAACAAAGACGCTGAAAACGTGAAGAAATTCGTTCAGGCATACCAGTCCGACGAAGTTTATGAAGCAGCAAACAAAGTCTTCAACGGCGGCGCAGTAAAAGGTTGGTAAGTTTCCATTCTTTTATTTTTGCGTAAATAATCTAAGACGGGCGAAAGCCCGTCTTGTTATTTGTGCAATAGCTTGGTTCAATAATCGCGTTTTATCATTCATTGAGGAAAAATTATGCGTGCTTTACCGATCTGTTTATTCGCAGTCATGCTGAGCGGCTGTACTATGCTAAGCAGATCCCCTGTTGAACCCATCCAAAGCACCGCAACACCGCCGAAACCGGAACCAGCTAAACCAAAAGCAGTGCGCCCCGCGCCAGTAAAAATCTATACCAATGCTGAAGAGTTAGTCGGTAAACCTTTCCGCGATCTCGGTGAGGTAAGCGGCGAATCATGTCAGGCGAGCAATCAGGATTCTCCACCGAATATCCCAACTGCCCGCAAACGCTTACAAGTAAACGCATCAAAAATGAAAGCGAACGCGGTGTTATTGCATAGCTGTGATATTACCAGCGGCACACCAGGTTGCTACCGTCAGGCCGTTTGTGTCGGTTCGGCCTTGAACGTTTCCGCAAAATGACAGCTTATAGTTTCGAGCAAATCGGCGTAATTCGCTCTCCTTATAAAGAGAAGTTTGCCGTTCCCCGCCAACCCGGCTTAGTGGCCGATGGCGGTGGCGAATTGCATTTTTTGCCACCGTATAACGTGGCCGATGCAGTTCGTGGTCTCGAAGGATTTAGTCATTTATGGCTGTTATTTGTTTTCCATCAAACGATGGACGGCGGCTGGCGGCCCACGGTGCGACCGCCTCGTCTGGGTGGCAATGCGCGGATGGGGGTTTTCGCTACGCGCTCAACATACCGACCCAATCCCATCGGTATGTCGTTGGTTGAGCTAAAAGGTATTCGTTGCCAAAAAGATCAGGTCATTTTGCAGCTTGGTAGCCTCGATTTGGTCGACGCCACACCCATCGTTGATATCAAACCCTACCTGCCGTTTGCCGAAGCTGTTCCACAAGCTCTTGCTGGTTACGCGCAAAACGCTCCCGTAGCCGATATGCCCGTGTATTTTACG
>DATERH010000155.1:0-9105 GCA_035271785.1 Buttiauxella sp. | reverse complement strand
AAAGGGACAGCTATTTCTCTGGTTGAAGCACATGACCATTTGCTGCTTGGCAAAGTCACTCGCTACATGAAAGAACCGATGAAATCGCGTGTGATTGAGGAGTTGCGCCCAACGACACGTGCGCCGAGTGAGAAGCTCACTGGTAAGCCGTCGAAGAAAGTGCTCGCGAAGCGCGAAGAGAAGAAAAAAGACGAAAAAGAAAAACCGCGTGTGAAAGTTCGCCTTCGTGATAAGAAGAATGTCGGGAAGCGTCGCAAACCAAGCAGTGCAAAAACTGAATCCGCTGAATAATTCATCAGCAATGCTAAAAACCGCCTCAATTGGGGCGGTTTTTTTATGTTTTGAGTTTGTTTTTTAACGGTTTCATAACAGATACTGATTCAAACAAATGAAAAAGCCGGTGCAACTGTCACCGGCTTTTTAAATATTTTAAAAATTAAAGACTTGCTGTGAAAGTACGAGCAATGACGTCACGCTGTTGTTCTGGAGTCAATGAATTGAAACGTACCGCATAGCCAGACACGCGAATAGTCAGCTGTGGGTATTTTTCTGGATGTTTAACAGCATCTTCCAGAGTTTCACGGCGCAGAACGTTCACATTCAGATGCTGACCACCTTCCACACGAACTTCAGGTTTTGCCTCAACGGCGATTTCACGATATTCGAACTCGCCTAATTTGCTCACAGCGATAACTTCGTCTTCTGCAAAATCTGCTTTAGCACATACACAACGCGCTTCGCCTTTCTCGCTGTCCAGCAGCCAGATGGAGTTCAGGAGCGAATCATTTGCAGCTTTAGTAATTTGGATACCAGTAATCATTTTATTTCTCCCTATGGGCTAATTTTGTGATTCTATTTCGGGCCATAAACTGGCTCATTGGTAAAACCATTGTTGCGTTACTGATCTTTATACTAGCCAAACACCCTTCAAACCTTGATTTAAATCAATTAATCCCATGCGACAACTATGGCTATCATATCATTTATTTGTTTTACATCAACTTAGCTCATATCTTAGAAATTAAAAATTATGTAAATTTTCAACTTTTTTTAAGTTTAAGCCTCATCTGTAGCTCATTCATTTGCTTAGAAGAAAGAAGCCGTTAAGCTAGTCGAATTACGAATCGCAGGAGAGCGAGATGACTACCCCCCTCACCTGGCACGATGTGCTGGCGCAAGAAAAGCAACAACCCTATTTCACCAATACGCTGGCCACCGTTGCTGAACGTCGTGCTACTGGGGTCACTGTATACCCACCTCAGAAAGACGTCTTCAATGCATTCAGATTTACTGAGCTTGGTGATGTGAAAGTCGTGATCCTTGGGCAAGATCCTTATCACGGCCCGGGTCAAGCGCACGGTTTGGCTTTTTCTGTTCTGCCAGGTGTTGCGGTGCCGCCTTCCTTGAAGAATATGTATAAAGAGTTGCAAAGCGACATTGCTGATTTTGTGCAACCCAACCACGGTTATCTCGAAAGCTGGGCGCGCCAGGGCGTGATGTTGCTCAATACAGTTCTTACTGTTGAAGCAGGCAAGGCGCATTCGCATGCGAAATTAGGCTGGGAAACCTTTACTGATAAAGTCATCGCGCTGATAAATGAACATTGCGAAGGAGTGGTCTTTTTACTGTGGGGTTCGCATGCGCAGAAGAAAGGCAGCTTTATTGACCGGAACCGTCATTATGTTTTACAAGCGCCTCATCCGTCACCGTTGTCGGCACACCGGGGTTTCTTGGGCTGTGGTCACTTCTCAAAAACCAATCAATATCTGACAGAGCGTAATCAACCCGCGATTAACTGGATGCCTGAGTTGCCAGAGTAATGAGACAAAAAAGCCAGCTTGCGCTGGCTTTTCAAATCGGTCGGTCATTTCCAAAGCATTACGCTTTGTTTTGACGCCACCATTCAGCCAACAACACACCTGTAGCAACAGATACGTTCAGGCTTTCGACATTACCGGTACCATCAATGGCAACGCTCATGTCGGCATTTTCAAAGGTCGCATCGGAAACACCTTCGCGCTCCTGACCTAACACCAGAACCATTTTCTTTGGCAGCTCAGCTTTGAAAAGCGGAGTCCCTTTATGGCTTGATGTCGTGACAATCGCATAACCTGCTTTGCGGAATTGCTCCAGACCTTCATTGAAGGTCTCGCCGCTGATAGCTTCAACGTGCTCCGCACCACCTTCAGCAGTACGAACCGCAGCGCCAGACTCTAGCATTGCTGCATCTTCCACCAGCAAACCTTTCACACCGAAGTGCGCACAACTACGCATAATACCGCCGAGGTTGTGTGGGTTAGCAACGTTTTCCAACGCCAGCACACAATCTTCTTCACCTGCTTGAGATAGCCAGCTTTGAACAGTAATACCACGACGTTTTTTGATGATGAAGCAAACGCCACCGTGGTGCTCTGTACCAGAAGCTTTAACTAACTCAGCATCGTCGACCACATGGTAGGCTTTGCGGTTTGCAGCCATCCAACGCAACGCTTCTTTGAAACGTGGCGTCACGCTCTGGACAAACCAAGCGCGTACGATGCAGTCAGGACGGCTAAGGAACAGAGCCTGACAAGCATTTTCACCATAAACACGTGTTTCTTCCGCACGTTGGCGGCGAATCACTTCAGGGTCAACAATAGGTCTACCGTTGGCTCCCATTTGTTCGCCTGCTACAACTGCTTCTTCTCTTGGTGGCCGTGAAACCGTTCTCCACGGGTTATCACCGCGATCGTCACGATCGTCACTACGATTCCGCTCGCGCCCTGCGCCAGGTTTATCATCGCGACGTGGACCACGACGGCCCTCACCCCGTGACGGTGCTGCAGGACGCCCACCGCCTTTACCTGTGCGCGGGTTTTGGGTACGTTTTTCGCTGTCATCGTCACCGCGGACATACATCACTTTGACCTTGCCGCTTTTACCTTTAAATTCGTCGTTCATGCTTTTCTCCACCTGGCTGAGCGCGTGGCGCGCAGATTACCCGATGTGGCACTGGTTAGCCATTAACTTTGGTCAAAAGCCAGTAACTATTGTAATCATCGAATAAATCACTTTGCTGGCACTCGACTAATCACTAATAATATTTAACATATAAGAAACATCATCTGTGAATTTCACCATTTTTAGACAACACATCCTTTAGAGGTTAGTTATGAATACCGTTTGTGCCGCCTGCCAGGCAACTAATCGCATTCCTGATGAGCGTATTGACGACGGTGCCAAATGTGGCCGTTGTGGTCATGATCTCTTTGATGGCGAAGTGATTAACGCCACCAGCGAAACTTTGGATAAACTGCTACAAGACGACTTGCCTGTGGTCGTGGATTTCTGGGCGCCGTGGTGTGGCCCCTGCGTCAATTTCGCGCCAATTTTCGAAGATGTCGCCGAAGAACGTAGTGGTAAAGTACGCTTCGTGAAAGTGAATACGGAAGCTGAACCTGCTCTTAGCGCACGTTTTCGTATCCGCAGTATTCCGACCATTATGGTGTTCAAAAAAGGTGAGATGGTCGACATGCTCAATGGGGCAATGCCGAAAGCACCGTTTGATAGCTGGCTGAACGAAAATCTCTAAGTTCACGGGTATGTTTCTTTGTACCCGTGCGCTTCATCTACGTTAGAATGGCGTTTTTAAGCTTGTTTATCTGATGACTGAAAACGCCGTCTTACGTCTTCGTGCCGAACGCCTGGCGCGTGCAACTCGCCCTTTCCTTGCTCGTGGTAATCGCATTCGCCGTTGCCAGCGTTGTTTGCTGCCGCTTAAACAGTGTTTGTGTGAAACCCTGCAACCGCAAAATGCGCGCAGCCGTTTCTGTTTGGTCATGTTCGACACAGAACCGATGAAGCCCAGTAATACCGGCAGACTGATTGCAGATATTCTTCCTGACACCGAAGCATTCCAGTGGTCACGTACCGAGCCACCGCAGGCCCTGCTCGATTTAGTGAGTTCTCCTGATTATCAGCCGATGGTTGTATTCCCTGCCTCGTATGCAAGCGTTGGGCGTGAAGTGCTGACAATGCCGCCAATAAGTGGCAAGCCGCCGCTATTTATTATGCTGGATGGCACCTGGACTGAAGCTCGTAAGATGTTCCGCAAAAGTCCCTATCTTGATCAACTGCCCGTCATTTCGGTGGACTTGAGCATTGTCTCTGCTTATCGACTGCGTGAAGCCCATGCTGACGGGCAATATTGCACAGCCGAAGTTGCCGCCGCATTGCTCGCACTGGCCGATGATGAACAAGCAGCGATCGGTCTGACAGAGCATTTCACGTTGTTCCGTGAACGATATCTGGCAGGTAAACCTCATCATCAATCCAGTATCACAGCAGTGGAGCCAGAAAGCGTTTAAACTCACTGGGTTAATTCTCAGGGGAGAGAGCAATGAGTCAACGTGGACTGGAGGCGCTACTGCGTCCCAAATCAATCGCTGTTGTCGGAGCTTCTGCGAAAACAGATCGTGCCGGTTATTTAATGATGCGCAACTTGTTAGCAGGAGGCTTTAATGGCCCGGTAATGCCCGTGACACCGAGTCATAAAGCCGTCTGCGGTGTCCTGGCCTGGCCTGATATTGCAAGCCTCCCTTTTCCCCCTGATCTTGCGGTCATTTGTACTCACTCGAAACGTAACCTTGAATTACTGCAATCGCTGGGAGAAAAAGGATGCAAAGCCTGCATCATTCTCTCCGCTCCGCCAGAACAACTTACCGAATTATTAGCTTGCGCCACCCAGTGGCAAATGCGCTTGCTCGGACCAAACAGCCTCGGTCTGCTTGCGCCCTGGCAAGGTCTTAATGCGAGTTTCTCACCCGTTCCGATTCAGAAAGGTAAATTAGCGTTTATCTCGCAATCTGCGGCAGTGTCCAACACGATTCTCGACTGGGCGCAACAACGAGAAATGGGATTTTCGTGGTTTATTGCTCTGGGTGACAGTCTCGATATTGATGTCGATGAACTGCTGGATTATCTGGCACGTGATACAAAAACCAGTGCAATCTTGCTTTATCTCGAACATCTGAGCGATGCGCGACGTTTTGTCTCAGCGGCCCGCAGTGCTTCACGTAACAAACCCATTCTGGTGATTAAAAGCGGGCGTAGTGCTAAAGCCCAGCAACTGCTAAAAACACATCTCGGGCTTGATACAGCTTGGGATGCAGCCATTCAACGTGCCGGTTTGTTACGCGTCCAGGACACTCATGAGTTATTTTCGGCTGTAGAAACGTTAAGTCACATGCGCCCACTTCGGGGCGAACGTTTAATGATTATCAGCAATGGCGCGGCACCCGCTGCATTGGCATTGGACGAGTTATGGCTGCGTAATGGCAAGCTGGCGACTCTGAGTGATGAAATCCTCAATAAGCTAAAGAGTGCTTTGCCAATCAGTGTTGAAAGTGGCAATCCATTAGATTTACGTGACGATGCGACGCCTGAACGCTATCTACGAGCGGTGGAAACCCTGCTCGACAGCCAGGATTTTGACGCGTTAATGATTATTCATGCACCAAGTGCCGCGGCACCTGGCACCGAAAGTGCCACTGCATTAATTGAGTTAATACGCCAACACCCGCGCAGTAAGTACATAACTTTAATCACTAACTGGTGCGGTGAGTTTTCGTCCCTGGAATCCAGGCGATTATTTAGTGAAGCGGGTATTCCTACTTACCGTACACCTGAAGGTGCGGTCACCGCCTTTATGCACATGGTGGAGTATCGTCGGAACCAGAAACAATTGCGTGAAACACCCGCGTTACCCGCCAACTTAAAAGCCAATGCCAGCGAGGCTCATCTTCTTCTCCAGCAGGCATTAAGCGAAGGTGCAACGTCGCTCGATACTCATGAAGTAAGCCCTATTTTGCAGGCGTATGGACTCAATACGCTGCCAACCTGGATTGCGGGTGACAGTGCAGAAGCTGTACATATTGCCGAACAAATCGGTTATCCCGTTGCGCTGAAGCTACGCTCCCCGGATATTCCACATAAGTCTGAAGTTCAGGGGGTAATGCTGTATCTGAGAACCGCTAATGAGGTTCAGCAAGCTGCAGATGCGATTATCGATCGCGTTAAAATGGCGTGGCCGCAAGCTCGTATACATGGGTTGTTGGTACAAAGCATGGCCAATCGCGCAGGCGCTCAGGAACTTAGAATCGTGGTCGAGCACGATCCGGTATTTGGCCCACTGATTATGTTGGGCGAAGGTGGTGTTGAATGGAGACCGGATCAACAGGCGGTCGTGGCATTACCGCCGCTCAACATGAATCTTGCCCGCTACCTGGTTATTCAGGCTATTAAAAGCGGTAAGATCCGTGGGCGTAGCGCATTACGTCCGTTGGATATTCCGGGAATCAGCCAGATCCTGGTTCAGGTTTCAAACTTAATCGTTGATTGCCCGGAAATTCGCCGCCTGGATATACATCCCCTTCTTGCTTCGGGTAATGAATTCACGTTGCTGGATGTCACTTTGCAGCTCGAAAAGTTTGAAGGTGATCCGGAAAGTCGCCTTGCCATTCGGCCTTACCCTTATCAACTGGAAGAAAACATCATTCTCAAGAATGGTGAGCACTGCTTGTTCCGCCCTATCCTCCCGGAAGATGAACCGTTGTTACGACAGTTTATTTCCCTGGTAACCAAAGAGGATCTTTACTATCGCTACTTCAGCGAGATCAACGAATTTACCCATGAAGATTTAGCCAATATGACCCAGATCGACTACGATCGAGAAATGGCTTTTGTGGCTGTTCGTGAACAAAATGGATCACATGAGATAATCGGTGTCACACGTGCAATATCAGATCCCGATAACATTGATGCCGAGTTTGCCGTGCTGGTTCGTTCTGATTTGAAGGGGCTCGGACTGGGGCGGCGTTTGTTGGAAAAGCTGATTAGCTACACCGGGGATCATGGCCTGCAAAGGCTGAATGGTATTACGATGCCAAACAACCGCGGTATGGTGTCTTTGGCTCGGAAGCTTGGATTTGATGTCGATATACAATTAGAAGATGGCATTGTGAGCCTGACTCTTCCATTGATAAAAAGCATAGATTCGTGAGTAAGGTACTGGAAAACTTACTCACTTTAGGGGTCAGTAGTGGTATTATCAGCAAGTTCTGACGTCTGGATTTTGCAGAAGGCCATCCAATGAATAGAGAAGATACGCACTGTGATGTTGTCTAAATTTAAACGTAATAAACATCAACAACACCTTGCCCAATTACCGAAGCTTTCTCAGTCAGTTGATGATGTAAAGACCCTTTTCTCCCCAGCGGATTTCCGTGAAGTACTGCTGCAAAAAATTGCTAGTGCAACTCGCCGCATCTGTATTATCGCATTGTATCTTGAGCAGGATGATGCCGGTAAAGCCGTGCTACATGCTCTCTACCAGGCAAAACAACAACGTCCGGAAATTGAAGTAACCATTTTGGTTGACTGGCATCGTGCTCAACGAGGCCGTATTGGCGCTGCGGCAACTAACACCAATGCCGACTGGTATCATCGTATGACCGAGGAATATTCCGGCGTAGAGATCCCGGTCTATGGCGTGCCTGTAAATACGCGCGAAGCACTGGGTGTTTTGCATTTCAAAGGTTTTATTATTGATGATTGCGTGATTTATAGTGGTGCAAGCATTAATGATGTTTATCTGCATCAGCAGGATAAATATCGTTATGACCGCTATCAGGTCATCCGCAACCCTCAACTTTCCGACGTCATGTATAACTGGATGCAAGAAAATCTGGTACGTGGTCGTGCAGTGCATCGATTAGACAGACAACACAGGCCAAAAAGTCCTGAAATTAAAAACGATATTCGCTTATTCCGTCAGGAATTACGCGATGCCAGTTTCCATTTCCAGGGCAATGCCGATAACGAGCAACTTGCTGTTACACCGTTAGTCGGTCTGGGCAAAGCCAGCCTACTGAATAAAACTATCTACCATTTAATGCCGTGTACTGAGCATAAAATAATTATCTGTACACCATATTTCAATCTGCCAGCAGTGCTGGTGCGAAGTATCATCCAGCTGTTACGCGAAGGGAAAGAAGTCGAGATTATTGTCGGTGATAAAACCGCGAATGATTTTTATATTCCAGAAGATCAACCGTTTAAGATAATTGGTGCATTGCCTTATCTCTATGAAATTAATCTTCGCCGCTTCCTGAGCCGCTTACAATACTATGTTAACAGTGGCCAATTGGTTGTGCGTCTGTGGAAAGATGACGATAACAGCTACCACCTCAAAGGCATGTGGATTGATGATGAATGGATGCTTTTGACGGGTAATAACCTTAACCCGAGAGCATGGCGACTGGATCTCGAGAATGCGATCCTTATTCATGATCCTAAACAGGAATTGGCTGTACAGCGTGGCCATGAGTTAGATTTGATCCGCACTCATACTACCGTGGTTCAACACTATCGTGATCTACAAAGTATCTCAGAATATCCGGAGAAAATGCGTAAGCTTATTCGCCGCCTACGTCGTATCCGTATTGACCGTTTAATCAGTCGTATTCTGTAGTTCATCGCTATACTGAAAAAACCCTGCTTGCAGGGTTTTTTTGTAGTTAGAGGATCATGAATGCTGCGTCTTTTACTTGCCTCAATATTCCTGCTCAGCGGTTGCAGCCATATGGCGCAAGACAAGTGGCATGGTCAGGATAAAGCACAGCACTTTATTGCATCAGCTATCTTATCTGCTGGAGGTAATGAATATGGGCAACATCAAGGATGGAGCGATTCCCGTAGTGCAAATTTCGGCTTCTTATTTTCTGTGAGTCTTGGAGTAACAAAAGAATTATGGGATAGCCGTGCGACTGGAAGTGGATGGAGCTGGAAAGATATCACATGGGATGTCGCGGGTGCAGCCACCGGCTACGCTATCTGGCAACTCGTCAGATATTAGAATTTATTCCCCTTCCTTTTGCGGTGCAGCAACAATAAAACCAGTTTTCACTAATCGCAGACAGCAAAAATCCCTGTACGTCAGTACAGGGCTTATATTCGTATCATCCTGATCCTCACCCCTCCGGGGCCGCCGTAAACGGCGTTCAGCAGGGTTCCCGACAATTTTGTCACATTTAAAGCACAAAAAGGCCACCCGTTAAGGTGGCCTTC
>DATERH010000154.1:0-19147 GCA_035271785.1 Buttiauxella sp. | reverse complement strand
GCGGGAACGGTTTACGATTTCGTCGCTGAAGGCGTTGAAGAACAGGCTGAACATCTCAAGGCTTATCACGATATTTCTCATAAAGTGATGACCGATCCGAGTGATAAAAATCTCAACGAGATGGCGCGTATTCAGGACATTCTGGATAACCAAAATCTCTGGCAACTCGAAAGCCGTATCAACGAAGTATTGCTGCAATTAGGTCTGGATGCAGATACCGAACTGTCAGCACTGTCTGGTGGTTGGTTGCGTAAGGCGGCGCTGGGTCGTGCATTGGTGAGTTCTCCGCGTGTATTACTGCTTGATGAACCCACCAACCACCTGGATATTGAAGCGATTGACTGGTTGGAAGGCTTCCTGAAAGAGTTCCAGGGCAGCATCGTATTTATTTCCCACGACCGTTCCTTTATTCGCAATATGGCCACCCGTATTGTCGATCTTGATCGTGGCAAATTGGTTTCTTATCCTGGCGATTACGATCAATATTTGTTGGCGAAAGAAGAAGCGCTGCGCGTTGAAGATCTGCAAAATGCCGAGTTCGATCGCAAACTGGCACAGGAAGAAGTCTGGATTCGTCAGGGCATCAAAGCGCGTCGCACGCGTAACGAAGGCCGTGTTCGTGCGTTAAAAGCCATGCGTAACGAACGTAGTGCCCGCCGTGAAGTGCTGGGCAGCGCCAAAATGCAGGTGGAAGAAGCAGCACGCTCAGGGAAAATTGTCTTTGAGATGGAAGATGTTTGCTATTCCATTGCACAGCGTGCGCTGGTGAAAGACTTTTCTGCCCAGGTTCAACGCAGTGATAAAATTGCGCTGGTTGGGCCGAACGGCTGCGGTAAAACTACGCTGCTGAAATTGATGTTAAGCCAACTGGAAGCTGACAGTGGTCGCGTACATTGCGGCACTAAACTGGAAGTGGCGTACTTTGACCAGCACCGTGCCGAGCTTGATCCGGACCGTACGGTGATGGACAACCTCGCGGAAGGCAAACAAGAAGTGATGGTGAACGGGAAGCCGCGCCATGTTTTGGGTTATTTGCAGGATTTCTTGTTCCATCCCAAACGTGCGATGACGCCAGTTCGCGCATTATCAGGCGGTGAGCGTAACCGTCTGTTGCTGGCCCGCTTGTTCCTGAAACCAAGTAACTTATTGATTCTCGATGAACCGACAAACGATCTTGATGTCGAAACGCTCGAATTGCTGGAAGAACTGATTGATGGTTATCAGGGCACCGTCATGTTGGTTAGCCACGATCGTCAATTTGTCGATAATACCGTTACCGAATGCTGGATTTTCGAAGGGGAAGGCAAAATTGGCCGCTATGTTGGTGGTTACCATGATGCTAAAGGCCAGCAGGCATCTGCTCAATCTTTGCGCCAGACTGTGGCAGATAAAGCGCAAAACAACACCGCAGCTAAAGCCGAAGTTGTTAAACGTGCCAGCAGCAAGCTAAGCTATAACTTGCAACGTGAATTAGAACAATTACCACAACGTCTTGAACAGCTTGAGAGTGAGCTGGAAACACTACAAGCGAAAGTCGGTGATGCAGAGTTTTTCAACCAACCGCATGATGTCACACAAAAAACCTTGGGCGACCTGTCTACAGCCGAAAAAGCATTGGAAGATGCTTTTGAGCGCTGGGAATATCTTGAAGCTCTGAAAAACGGCGCATAACGCAAGGAGACACGATATGTGTGTCACGCATCATGAACGTTCACACATATTGTGTTCGCAATGTGACTTACTGGTAGCTCTACCAGTATTGCAGGACGGCCAAAAGGCCGCCTGCCCACGTTGTGGCGCTACATTGATCACTCAATGGTCCTCTCCTCGTCAGCGGCCTACGGCTTATGCGCTGACAGCCCTCTTTATGCTGGTGCTATCCAACCTGTTCCCTTTTATTAGTATGAAGGTGGGTGGGATAAACAGTGAAGTCAGCTTACTTGAAATTCCAGGTGTCTTGTTTAATGAGAATTACGCAAGCCTTGGTATGTTCTTTATGGCTTTCGTACAAGCAGTACCCGCATTCTGCTTAGTCACTATTTTGCTGTTAGTTAACAGGGTGGCAATGCCCCTTGCGCTTAAAAAGCGGCTGGCTCGATTCTTGTTTCATTTAAAATCCTGGGGAATGGCGGAAATCTTTCTTGCTGGCATCTTGGTGAGTTTCGTCAAATTGATGGCTTACGGAGACATTGGCGTGGGAAGCAGCTTTATTCCCTGGTGCCTGTTTTGTGTGTTGCAGTTACGCGCTTTCCAGTGCGTGGACCGGCGTTGGCTGTGGAATGATATTGCCCCTGATCCGGTCATTGCAGCACCGCTGAAAGTTGGCGTATCGGGTATTCGTCAGGGGCTGCGTTCATGCCCATGCTGTACCGCAATCGTGCCCGAAGATCAGGAAATTTGCCCGCGTTGCGAAACCAAGGGCTATGTGCGCAGTCGTCATAGTTTGCAATGGACAGTCGCTCTGTTACTGACTTCAATTATGCTTTATCTACCTGCGAATATATTGCCCATCATGATTACCGAAGTACTGGGCAGCAAAATTCCCTCAACGATAATTGCCGGGGTAATTTTGTTGTGGAGTGAAGGTTCTTATCCGGTGGCTGCGGTGATATTCATCGCCAGTATTTTGGTACCAACACTCAAAATGTTAGCCATTGCATGGCTATGTTGGGATGCAAAAGGTCATGGGCAGCGTGACAGTGAAAGAATGCACTTGATCTACGAAGTGGTCGAGTTTGTTGGACGCTGGTCAATGATAGATGTATTCGTGATCGCAGTTTTATCGGCGCTGGTGCGCATGGGGGGATTGATGAGTATCTACCCGGCAATCGGTGCCGTTATGTTTGCATTAGTAGTGATTTTGACAATGTTTGCAGCGATGACCTTTGACCCTCGCTTGTCCTGGGATCGCGCACCGGATTCAATTTACGAGGAGTCTTCTGAGCATGGAAAATAAAAGCGGGGAAGCAAAAGTAACCAAGGTTAAAAACTGGTCCCCAGTGTGGATTTTCCCTATCGTAACCGTGCTCATTGGCGCATGGATATTGTTTTATCACTATAGTCATCAGGGACCATTAGTTACGCTAATTACCACCAATGCCGAGGGGATTGAAGGCGGGAAAACCACCATCAAAAGCCGTAGTGTGAATGTGGGGGTGGTGGAAAGTGCGGTGTTGTCAGATGACCTACTGCACGTCGAAATCACCGCACGTCTGAATTCCGGCATGGAAAAACTCCTGCATAAAGATTCGGCATTTTGGGTGGTGAAACCGCAGGTCGGACGTGAAGGTATTTCTGGGCTAGGGACTTTGCTCTCTGGTGCTTATATCGAGTTGCAACCGGGTACTAAAGGGGGGAAAAACAGACAGTATGACTTACTGGATGCGCCACCTCTGGCTCCGCCTGACGCGAAGGGTATTCGTATTACGCTTGAGAGTAATAAGGCAGGGCAACTTGCCGCGGGTGATCCTGTTCTGTTCCGTGGCTATCGTGTTGGCTCGGTTGAAACCAGCACTTTTGATGCGGCAAAACGTAGCATCAAATATCAACTGTTTATCGCTGCACCTAATGACCGCCTGGTCACCAGCAATGCGCGTTTCTGGAAAGACAGCGGAATTGCAGTTGATATGTCTTCCCAGGGAATGCGTGTGGAAATGGGCTCGCTTACCACGCTGTTTAGTGGCGGTGTGAGTTTTGATGTGCCGGAAGGTTGGGAGCTTGGCAAGGCGGCTACACCAGGTAGCGAGTACAAGCTCTTTGATGACCAGAAAAGTACCCAGGATTCCTTGTATACCGATCACATTGATTACCTGATGTTCTTCAAGGATTCTGTCCGTGGCCTGCAACCTGGTGCACCAGTTGAGTTCCGTGGCATTCGTCTGGGGACCGTGGCGAAGGTACCGTTCTTTACTGCTGGCATGCGTCAGAAAATTAATGATGACTTCCGTATTCCGGTCTTAATCCGCCTTGAACCTGAACGTTTACAGAATCTCGTCGGTGATGATGTTCGTATTGAAGACAATATGGCATCGCTAATTAAGCGCGGCTTGCGGGCAACGATGAAAACCGGCAGCCTGGTGACTGGCGCTCTGTTTATCGATCTTGATTTCAACCCTAAAGCACCACCGGTGACCGATTTGCCGACCTTTGATGGGTATTCAATCATTCCAACGATGAGCGGTGGACTTGCCCAAATCCAACAACGTTTGCTAGAAACACTGGATAAAATTAATAACTTACCGCTCAATCCGATGATCAACCAAGCGACTAACGCGTTGAATGAAAGCCAGCAGACAATGAAACGCTTGCAGCAGACGCTTGATAATCTGAATAAGATTACATCGAATAAATCAATGCAGGAGCTACCAGCAGATATGCAGACAACGTTGCGTGAGCTCAATCGTAGTATGCAGGGCTTCCAGCCGGGCTCAGCGGCATACAACAAGATGGTTGCCGATATGCAGCGACTTGATCAAGTTCTGCGTGAATTGCAACCTGTCCTGCGGACGTTGAACGATAAGAGCAATTCGCTGATCTTTGAAGCGAAGGATAAAAAAGATCCCCAGCCGAAGAGGGCACAATAATGAAAAAATGGCTTCTGATAATTGCTGCTTTAGTTTTAACGGCTTGTAGCAGCGATAATGGAAAAACGTATTACCAACTGCCTCAAAGCTCCACACCGACTATGCAGGCGGTGAGCCAACCTGGCACCCATTTATTATGGGTAGATCAAGTTACCGTGCCTGATTACCTCGCCGGAAACGGCGTGGTTTATCAGACCAGCGATGTGCAATATATTATTGCCACCAGTAATTTGTGGGCGAGTCCGTTGGATCAGCAACTACGCAATACTCTGGTGAGCAATTTGAGCAGCGCATTACCCGGGTGGGTGGTAGCATCACAACCGCTCGGCAGTATTCAGGATACGCTGAGCGTTAACGTGACTGGCTTCCACGGACGTTATGACGGGAAAGTGATTGTCAGTGGTGAATGGCTTCTCAATCACCAGGGGCAGATGATTAAGCGT
The DNA here is from genome assembly GCA_035271785.1 of Buttiauxella sp. GTDB lineage: Bacteria > Pseudomonadota > Gammaproteobacteria > Enterobacterales > Enterobacteriaceae > Buttiauxella. The sequence goes on along the minus strand of DATERH010000154.1, from coordinate 14,121 downwards.
CCGTTCCATGTTGAGTTGAAGCAACAAGCCGATGGCTATGATGCGATGGTAAAAACCTTAGCTCAGGCCTGGCAGCAAGAGGCGCAAAGCATAGCTAGCCAGCTAACACGCTTTAATTAATCCTCTCAGTAGCACAAAAAAGCTGCGTCATTCGCAATCAAAGCGGAGCGCAGCTTTTCTTTTGGCATTAATTTGTTATCCATCCTGCTTCACTTTTTTTTTGCAAATCATATCCCACGTAGCTCACATTTATGACATTGGCGTGAATTTTGCGCATTGACGATAACGGTTTTTACGGGTATTCGTTATATGTGGTTGCACGTTTTGTAGCCACTGTTTTCTTTCCACCAGATTAAAGAAATGAGGGAAACGAGGCATGAAGAGACAAAAACGAGATCGCCTGGAACGGGCTCATCAGCGTGGTTATCAAGCAGGTATCGTCGGACGCTCCAAAGAGATGTGTCCTTATCAGACACTGAATCAGAGGTCGTACTGGATGGGAGGCTGGCGAGAAGCCATGGAAGACAGGGCGGTTACCGCGTAATCACTGTCTCTTTAGAAAAAGAAACCTCCGCATAGCGGAGGTTTCGCGTTTATACCCTTCATACTTCAAGCCGCAGAGGTGCTGGCTGCAACTTGAATGCAGAGGGCTTAGAAAGCGGTCGTGTCTTTGAACAGACCCACTTTCAGATCAGTAGCGGTGTAAATCACACGGCCATCAACCAGCACTTCACCATCAGCCAGGCCCATGATCAGGCGGCGATTGATGACGCGTTTGAAATGAATACGATAGGTAACTTTTTTCGCGGTTGGCAGAATCTGACCCGCGAGTTTAACTTCACCCACGCCCAGAGCACGGCCTTTACCTTCGCCACCGAGCCAGCCGAGGTAGAAACCTACCAGCTGCCACATCGCATCCAAGCCCAGACAACCAGGCATTACCGGGTCGCCGATAAAGTGGCAGCCAAAGAACCACAGATCAGGATTAATATCTAATTCTGCTTCAACGTAACCTTTATCGAAGTTACCGCCTTCTTCGGTCATCTTGACCACGCGATCCATCATTAGCATGGATGGCGCAGGTAAACGTGGGCCTTCAGCGCCAAACAGTTCGCCACGACCAGAGGCAAGAAGATCTTCTTTTGTATAGGATTCGCGTTTATCTACCATGTTTACAGTAAGCCTTTTTATAATGAAGCACGCATGTTAGCTAACACGTGTACGCTCAACAAGTCCGATCAGTTTTGGTTGAACCAGTTGAGCCAACGTAGTGGCCATGGATAGCGGTGCCGAATATCTTGCGCAGATGCCTGAGCTATTCGCTCTTGTACCGTACGCATGAGCGTATTTTGCCCTTCACCATCCCAGGGCACATTGGTTAATAATGGTAGCGCATCAGTGACATCGTCGATGGCCCAAATCGTGAATTGCCCTTGCTCCACCGCATCCAGAACATCCTGGTGCAGGCACAGGTGGCGTACATTTGACAATGGGATTATCACGCCTTGCTTGCCGGTGAACTCGCGCTCCTGGCAGATACGGAAGAAACCTTCAATCTTCTCATTCAGGCCTCCAACCGGTTGCACGCGCCCGAACTGGTCGACTGAACCGGTCACCGCGATGTGCTGATAAATCGGTACGTTCGCCAAGGCACTGATTAGCGCGCACAGTTCAGCCATTGATGCGCTGTCGCCGTCAACTTCGCTGTAGGACTGTTCAAAAGTCAGTGAAGCGGAGAAGGGGATTTGCTGCTCGAGCTGCAATTCAGACATCAAAAATGCCTGCATGATCATCATGCCTTTTGCATGAATATTTCCGCCCAATTCTGCTTTGCGCTCAACATCAATAAATTCACCATCACCCACATGGACGACGCAACTGATTCGCGAAGGTTCGCCGAACGCACGAGGATGGCCTGGGAACTCAATCACCGACAACGCGTTGATTTGGCCAACCATTTCACCTTCGGTTTCAATCAGGATTTGCTCAAGCAGAATTTCGTCCTGCATGCGCTCAGCCAGATAACCTTCACGCCATTCGCGCTGCGCCAACATTTGTGTCAGCTCCGCAGCGTCGAAAGTTTCATCTTCAGTGAAAGCAGCCACTTCACGTAGTTGACGGCCAATCCAGGATGGGCACAGCGGCAATGTTTCTTGATCACCCGTGTAACGTACCGCTTCACGGATAAAGGCGGTCCAGGCATCCGTTGCAGGCGCAGGTAGTGCTTTAGATTTCGCTACCGCGTAAATCCACTGGCACCACAATGCCATATCATCGACGGAGGCAATTTGCAGATTTTCTTCAAACTCGCTGTAAATAGCAGAGGTTGCCAGTTCTGGTTCCATGTCCTGGAAATCAGCCAGCGATTCACGTTCACCCACCAGAACCATTTTCAGGTTCAGCGGTAATGATGGGATGCTAACAGGCAATGGACGCATTTCATCAGGGGAAATCCAGTCAAAGCGACCCTGAATCACCATTTGTTTCAGACGCAGCCATAACAGCGGTTGTGCCAACACGCTACGCAATGACAGCACCAGAATGCCACCATTTGCCTGGTGAACTAGACCCGGAGTCAGGGTGATTTCCCCGGCAAACTGACGAACACAACCAAACAGTTGCTCGGCTTCAATCCAGTCAGCCACGACGACTTCCGGCTGACCGGCAAAATTGTCCTCAGCTGACTCGGCTGGGCGTAATGTGACACGCGAGCCTTCTATCAGATAATGTCCACCGGTCAATGTGTTATCCGGGGACCAGCATTCACGTGCGGCGCTCGCAATAAGATTAAGGTATTCGGCTTCTTCCGCGGCTTTTACCAGCATCAGATCGGCCGAAGCTACCGGTTGGCAGAGCTGCGCCAGTCCATAAGTCAGACGGGGCTGCACTGCAGAGAAAGGGGCAGTTTCGGAATCATAAGGCTGTGCGAAAATTTCCTGATAGCTTTCGGTATCAGGTACAAGTGCACGCCATTCAAGTCGATTAGTCGTCAAAGTCGCTATTTATTAATTAGATGTCAAAGGCGCGATTATACAAGAATAGGAAGAGCAGCACACGGTTTATGCGGAGCGGCAAGTTTACTTAGCTCACAGCTTTCATTTTTCAGGTAAGCGAAAATATAAAAAACTGTTATTCTGAAATGAGTTACACGGTCACACTGAGATCGCAATGAAATATCAACAGTTGGAAAATCTCGAGAGCGGCTGGAAATGGAAGTATCTGGTTAAAAAACACCGCGAAGGTGAGCTTATCACGTGTCATATCGAGGCGAGTGCGGCGCAGGAAGCCGTTGATGAACTGCTATGCCTTGAAAATGCGCCTGTACATGTGTTGAGCTGGATAGATAAGCATATGAATCCAGAACTCCACAACCGCATGAAGCAAACTATCCGCGCGCGTCGTAAACGGCACTTTAATGCCGAGCATCAGCATACGCGTAAAAAGTCCATCGACCTTGAGTATCTGGTCTGGCAGCGTTTAGCGGGGCTTGCTCAGCGACGAGGGTCAACACTCTCAGAAACTATTGTGCAGCTGATTGAAGATGCCGAGCGTAAAGAACAATACGCCAATCAGATGTCTTCTCTGAAACAAGATTTACAGGCTTTGCTTGGTAAAGGTTAGAGCGCAGTTGAGTTGACGCTGTGCTTTATTTTGCTGTGATGTTCCGGAATATTAAAAACAAAAAACCCCGCCTATAAGCGGGGTTTTTTTATAACGGTAACTTATGCCGCAGGCTGAGTTACAACGTCTTTGATACCTTTAACTTCGATCTCAACGCGACGATCTGGAGCCAGGCAATCAATCAGTTTAGATTTAGGAGCTACGTTATCACAGGTGCTGCCAGTAACTGGGTTAGATTCACCCATACCGCGTGGGGAGATCTTGTTAGCTGGGATACCTTTAGCGATCAGGTAATCAACAACAGACTGTGCACGTTTGTCAGACAGTTTCTGGTTGTACTGATCAGAACCGATACGGTCAGTGAAGCCCAGAACTACAACAGAACCATCTTTCGGGTCGAGGTTGCTCAACTGAGTATACAGTTGATCCAGTGCCTGCTGACCTTCTGGTTTCAGAGTTGCTTTGTTGAAGTTGAACAGAACATCAGACTTCAGCGTGAAGTGCTTGGTTTCAACTTCTGGAGCTGGAGCTGGAGCTGGAGCTACAACTGGAGCATCATCATATTGGCCGAAACGGTAAGAAACACCCAGGCTCAGCAGGCCGTTGTCTGGACGAGAACCAACGGTATTTGCGTCACCGATGTTGCTAATCCACTGGTAATCCAGGCGAGTTGCGATATCACGGGTGATTGCCCACTCAACACCAACTGCTGCCAGCGGAGAAACGCCAGTGTCGTGATCGCTAACGCGAACGGTGTTGTTATTGTAGTTACCATTAGCGTCTGCACGCCATACAAAGCCACCTAAACGAGTGTACAGATCCACATCGTCATAGATTGGGTAGCTCAGTTTAGCAGCCAGTTGAACACCTTGAGCTTTGAAAGAACCGTTATCTACGTCGCCTTTAAACGGCATACGACCTAACCAGTCGTAACCCATTTCAATACCAACGTATTGGTTGATCTGGTAACCGCCGAACGCACCAGCACCCACTTGGCTGCTGTGAGTAGGACCGTCGTTATCCTGGAAGCCAGCGTTTCCGTAGGTACCAACATCGTGGAACTGGGACCAACCCAATTTACCACCTGCATACCAAGTGTTATCTTTCGGTGCGGCCTGCGCTACGGTAGCGAAGCCAGCCAGTGCCACTGCAATCGCGATAGCTGTCTTTTTCATTTTTTGCGCCTCATTATCATCCAAAAAGGCCATGAGCTCTAAAATCGCTCTAAAGCCCAGGGTTAAATCCTTCGCCCGAGTTAATGCTCACTTGTTACTCTACCGATCAATCGGTGTTATGGAAGAGCAACCCTGGCGAGCTAAAGTCTACAACGTAGTTGAAAACTTACAAGTGTGAAGTCCCTCAGACATATGAAAAAAAACGGTTCACATACACACTTTTTAACAATTTAGCGCAAAAAATAGACTTGCGAGGGCAAGGGGAAGGCCGCCTGAAGCGGCTTGCAGAGCGGATTCTTGATAATTCACAATGAATTGTCAGCAGTGAAGAAAAAGTTCCAAAATTTCTCTTAAATTTACTTAATGATACAAACAAGAATGAATTTTTAGCCCAGTTCGTGGTCGACTACCTGTTTTCGAGGTACGAGTTGGACGCATAATAAAGCCAATTGCATTACCCATTTCAGCCGCAGATGACAGTTGAAAATGCTCTTCGTCAGTCAACTCTTCTGGTAACCAACCGATAACAACACTGTAATTTCCTGTCTGTAATGCTTTTACCATAGCATCTACGGTGAAAAGTGGATCTAACTGACTTACCTGCATCACTTTTGTCAGTGGAAGACCAGCTGATTGTACCCACTTGCGACTCAATTTCTGCTGAGGCGTTAACCACAATTGCCAGCGTGACTGTTGACCCAGTTGTTGCAACAGGGGGAGCAACACCAACTGCGTAATCCATGGCTGATCTTCGCTGTAGATCACTTCACTGATCAACCCTTTCATGTTGTTACCTGCTGATGACTGAGCCAATGAAGGCGCAGAAGTTGGAACAGAGGCAACGTGAGTTAGAACGTTATGTGATTGCATAGTTAATCCCGCCTGATGGGTTACTGTATGAATATACAGTAATACCAGTTCGGACAAAGATCAATCTAAATTTCGGAAAGCATATCGCAATTTCAACATGTAAATCGGCGGAAAGAAAGAATGTGATTGCCGATGGTCATCAGGTTACTTATTTTCGTGTTACTGGTTACGGTAAAAATCGTGATGAAGCATTATGGATTGATAATTAAGGATATATTCATGAAGAAGCGGTCTTATGCAAGGATTCATCAATCAAAAGAATGTCTATCTCCGTTAGGTGACATTAGCTATCGCTCATTATTTGGAGGATATAGTTTGACCATCGAGAATGTGGTATTTGCCATGGTTTCAGAAGGGGAGCTCTATCTTCGGGCGTGCGAACAATCGGAAGTTTACTTCGTAGAAAGGGCGTCAGAGCCTCTGGTTTTTAAAAAGCGTAGTCGTGCAATTGCGCTCAATTATTATCATGTTGATGAAGGGTTGTGGCGTGATCGGGAAAAATTATTACAGCTTTCAATGGATGCTTTGTTTAACGCTCGACGTGAAAAATCGCGCCTAAAAGCGCAACAACGACTCAAAGATTTACCCAATTTAACGCACAGTCTGGAAATGATGTTGTGGGAAGTGGGGATTACTGATGTGCGAACTCTTCATGCTTATGGTGCAAAGCGGTCATGGATAAAACTGCGGCATTTGAAGAAAGGGCTGGGGGTCCGAGTGTTGTTGGCTTTAGCGGGTGCAATTTGCGGTGTTCATGAAGCTGCACTCCCGGCAGCAACGCGCCGGGAGCTAGTCGAGTGGGGAGGGCTTTACGAGAAACGGCAGACCCGTTAAATGTGTTGCTGCGATACAAGTTGCTGAAGACGTGATATTTCTGGCAGCAGCGCAACCAGCAGGCCAATTTGTTGAAGCACTAATGACTCTTTGGTATCTGGTTGCGGCTCAAGCAAGATGATGCGTTCAGAAAGCCCCTGTAGCGCCTTTTGAACCCTTTCTTCATCGGCAGGTAAATGATGAAGGGCATCGTCTACGTAACACACTGCGTCATCAAGCAGCAGCAAAATATCCTCGTTGGTTAGCTGTTCGCGGTGCGCACCTAGTGCCGAAATATAGCTGTTAAAAGTGTGATTGAGACACAGCAAGCGAAATGCAGTTTCCTGCATTTCAGGCGAAACGCGCGGCTCAGATGACATATTGGATACTACTGAGGCCAGTTCCGCATCTTTGTTATGTGCATATCGACGAGCGATTCGGTATTCAACACGGTTATCCCGGCCTTGATGGTATTGTTCAAGAATCGCATCCAGATAGCGACAATTCGCATTAAATGCACCCTCAACCACCATCGACAACCTGCGAAAGCGCCAGTCAGGCCAGATAAAACTCACTGCCGCCCAAGCGATGGCACAGCCCAACAGCGTATCGAAGATACGCGGCATGGCGACTTCAAACCCTTCACCGAGCAAGTTGAAGCACAGCAATACCAGTAAGGTGATAAACATCGTGGCATGCGCATATTGTACATTGCGGAAGGCAAAGAAGAGCACGCCAGTAATCACGATTAAAACAAGCTGGCCTTCAATTGTGGGTACGAAGTACAGCACCGGGAGCCCTATCGCCACACCGACTAACGTGCCGATGATACGCAATGCTAAACGGCGACGAGTGGCGCTGTAGTTTGGCTGGCAGACAAACAGGCTCGTTAGCAGGATCCAATATCCATGTTTTAGCCCGGTAAGCTGAATGAACGCATAGCCGACGCAAAGAACCAGCGACATCCGTACCGCGTGGCGAAATAATGCAGATTCTGGTGTTAAGTTGAGTTTCAAACGCTGCCAGACATCATCAAAGCCGGTTATACGATCATCAGCCAGGCGGTTTTCGATATCGCTTTGTGGCGCGGCAAGCGCCTGCTCGGATTCAATTGTCGCCAGTTGGGCATCAATGGCGCGTAAATTACTCACCAGGAAGCCGAGCGCTTTAAACTCTCCTGCCAGATACTGATCGGCTTTCAACCTTTCGACCGCCGCATCAAGATGCGTAAACGCACGATCAAACCGTGGGTCATGTTGATACTTCTCGCGCAATAATATCGAACGCGATAGTTGTAAACAGGCTTGGGACTGCATGGTCAAAAGGCGTTGAAAGCGGAACATAATATCGCTGTAGCGGAATTTATCACGTAGCGCCTGATACTGGATATGTGAAGAGCTGGCGCGTTCGTGAATATCCTGTGCGACAAAATAGTAGTGCAGAGTACGACGAGTCCCTCGTTGACCACGATCTCCGCGTAAACGTGTCAGTAATGAGCCTTTAGTCTGATTCAGCATCGTGACCAGTTGGCTGTTAGCCATGGCAAGTTCAAGCATGGGTGCCTGGCTTTCTTCTTCAATGTCGGGGTCAAAAAGCATCGCTTTGACTTCGAGATAATGCGCGAGGCTTTCATAACATCTTGCCAGGTTGTCCTGAAGCGGGCGAATCGGGAAAATAAGATGCCCGGCGAGTGTCAGCACGTTGTACCAGATTGCACCAGCCAACAGCAGGATCGGTTGTTGATACCAGTGCTCATATAAAGAATTGCCGAGCATGGTATAAATGGCGATAAGCAGCGCCCCGAAGGCAATGGTGGCGTAACGCTGGCCTAATCCACCCAGCAGAATGAATCCACTGGTAGAAATCATCAGCCCGATTCCAAAAAATATCGGCCACGGGAACAGTAATTCAACAGATGCTGACGCAATAAAAAAGCTAATTAAAGTAATCAAAAGATTACGCAAACGCCCGGTCAGTCGGTCATCCAGATCTGCGAGCGCTGCGGCAACGACACCGAGCGTTAATGGGATAGTCAGCTTAACCTCGCCCAGCCACCAAGGCAGGGCAGCCGTACCCGTAAGCGCGATGAAAATGCGCAAGTTATAGAGCCAGGTACTGTTCCAGGTATAGCGACGCAGAATTGGACTAAGCATTAATACTCACTATTCTTGTCTGAATTACGGGAAACGACGACGAGCATTTGCTTCACGTGCAGCTTGCGCAGTTTCAACAGAAACCACACGGCGGCCAACTGGCCAAAGTGCGATAGCCGCTATTTTAAAGTTAGCGATTCCCACAGGAATGCCGATAACAGTAATGCATTGTGCAATCCCGGTGCAGATATGTAGGACACAAAGCCACCAGCCGAAAAACACTAACCATACAATGTTCAGCAGCGTACCACCGGTATTCATGATGGTATTTTTGCTCTGCGGATTGAGTTCATCAACATGAATGGCTTCGTTACCGTAGGGTACGAAAGAGAGTTTGGTAATCTCCCAGCAGGATCGAGTCAGCGGAAGCGTGAAAATAAAAATGATACTGACAAGAGTGGCCAGCAACCAGGATAGGGTGGTCAAAAAGCCGCCGAGTACAAAGTTCAAGACATTAAGGACTGTACGCATAATCACTCTTAACGGGTATGCCCATCATACTTCAAGCTGCTTCTTCGTTGGCTCTCCTCGCTCACCCCAGTCACTGACTTATGTAAGCTCCTGGGGATTCACTGTGTTGCCGCCTTGATGCATCTCGAATTACTTAGGGTATATAGTGTGTAAAATAAATAACCACAACAATTGTAACGCGTTTTTACCCTGGAGCGTCATTCCTTCGACAGGTAAACTTAACCCCAACCCTAATTTTGGATCAGGCAAAGCGTAATGGAACTGAAAGCGACCTCCTTGGGCAAGCATTTAGCGCAACATCCCTACAATCGTGTGAGATTGCTGACAGCGGGTGTTGAGGTAAAGGGCGATCGTCATGAATACCTTATTCCATTCAATCAGTTAATAACCATTAATTGCAAACGTGGTCTGGTGTGGGGTGAACTTGAGTTTGTTCTGCCCAATGACAAAGTGGTGCGTCTACACGGGACAGAATGGAGTGAAACGCAGCGCTTTTATCATCATCTCGACGAACTATGGCAGAGTTGGAGTGTTGAGATGAGTGAAGTTGCAGCTCAGGTGTTACATCAACAGTACGCTGAAATTACGCGCCGGGTTCAGCAAGAAAAATGGTTTAAACGCAGCGACATGCAGGCATTACAACAAAATGTTCGCGCTGCATTTTCCGGACTGCCTCTTCCTCAGGCGCGCCTTGAAGATTTCGATAATTGCCGTGAAGTCTGGTTACATTGCAAGGCCTGGCTTGAGCAAGGCGAGCAACGCCGCGATCAACGTAATGCCGCTTTTACCCATCACGTGCTTGAAAAATATGCTGATTTTTTCCTGAAAATAGAAAGTTCACCACTGAATCCCTCTCAAGCTCGTGCTGTGGTCAATGGCGAAGATTCGTTATTAGTTCTGGCGGGGGCAGGGAGTGGTAAAACCTCCGTTTTGGTTGCGCGTGCCGGCTGGTTGCTGCAACGCGGCGAGGCCAGTGAAGAACAAATTTTATTGTTGGCATTTGGTCGTAAAGCCGCGCAAGAGATGGATCAACGCATCGCGGAACGCCTGCATACTGATGCGATTTCAGCCCGCACATTCCACGCTTTAGCGTTGCATATTATCCAGCAAGGAAGCAAAAAAGTGCCGCGTGTTAGCGAGCTGGAATCTGATACCAACGCGCGCCATCAATTGCTGATTGAAAGCTGGCAGCAGCAATGCCGTGAGAAAAAAGCGCAGGCAAAAGGATGGCGCGAGTGGTTGAACAACGAGTTGCAGTGGGAAGTGCCTGAAGGGGAATACTGGAAAGATGAACGAATAGCTAAACGTCTGGCCAGCCGCTTAGATCGTTGGCTGGGATTAATGCGTATGCATGGAGGCTCTCAGGCTGAGATGATTGCCTGCGCACCTGAAGAAATTCGTGATGTGTTCGCGAAACGCGTCAAACTCATGGCTCCGTTATTAAAAACCTGGAAAACAGCGCTGAAATCTGAAGATGCGGTCGATTTTTCAGGCCTGATTCATCAGGCAGTGAATGTGCTGGAAAAGGGGCGCTTTATCAGCCCATGGAAACATATTCTGGTGGATGAGTTTCAGGACATCTCACCTCAACGCGCGGCATTGCTGGCAGCATTGAGAAAGCAAAACTCGCATACCTCGCTGTATGCAGTGGGTGATGACTGGCAGGCGATTTATCGTTTCAGCGGTGCGGAAATGTCACTGACGACGGCCTTTGCTCACAATTTTGGTGATGCAGACCAGTGCGCGCTAGATACCACTTACCGCTTCAACGACCGCATTGGTGAAATCGCGAATCGATTCGTGCAGCAGAATCCGCATCAACTTACCAAACCGTTAAACAGCCTGTCTAAAGGAGATAAAAAATCTGTCACGTTATTAGCAGACGACCAGATTGAAGCATTGTTCGATAAAATGAGCGGATACATTCAGCCCCAGCAGCGAATTCTGGTGTTGGCACGTTACCATCATTTACGTCCGGCCATTCTGGAAAAGGCTGCAACGCGTTGGCCAAAACTGGCGATTGAGTTCATGACCATTCACGCCAGTAAAGGGCAACAAGCTGATTATGTTGTGATTTTAGGATTACAGCAGGGGAAGGACGGTTTCCCGGCAGTGACACGTGAATCGGTCATGGAAGAGGCGTTACTGCCACAGCCAGAAGATTATCCGGATGCTGAAGAGCGGCGATTACTGTATGTAGCGATGACGCGGGCACGTCATCGCGTCTGGTTGTTATTTAACAAAAATGAACCATCCAGTTTTGTCGATAACCTGAAACAACTCGGCGTGCCCGCTACAAATAGACCGTAATTATTTCAGTCGTTCTGCCAGGTAACGTGGGTAATCAGGGATCAAAATTTCTACTGACTGATTAAATCCCGGCGATTGAATAATAAAATCGGCGGTGGATAAATTGGTCGCTACAGGAATGTTCCACACCGTCGCCAGACGCAGTAACGCTTTAACGTCTGGGTCGTGTGGAACAGCATTCAACGGGTCCCAGAAGAAAATCAGCACATCTATTTTCCCTTCGGAAATCAATGCACCCACTTGTTGATCGCCGCCCATTGGGCCGCTTAGCATGGCATTGACATCAAGACCGCTCCCACGATGGATAAGGTTCCCAGTCGTACCCGTGGCGTATAGTACATGCTGGTCCAGGACCGACTTGTGGCGCTCAACCCATTTCAACAACGCATCTTTGCAGTGATCGTGTGCAACCAGCGCAATATGTTTTTTTTCCGCCAGGGTGCGGCTCGTTAATTCCATTGGTTAATCCTGATTGATTAATACTGATTGATTAATGATGTCTACAGCTTACTGGAAGTCACTGATGCCGCAAGAGAAGGGTGTCAAAAATGCGGAAATTGAAAGGCAATTATGGCTCAGGGTTATCCCTCACCCATTGTAAGAAACTCTCGCGAGTGGGTTTGTCTGCTTGTAAAAACCAATATTTGAGCCGCTGCTCGGTTAACGTTTCAGATTGACGAGGTGGAACATCGAGTTCGGATGTGCGGGACAGCAACGTACTGTCATCAGCCATCATCCTGGCGAAGCCTTTTATCGACGCGACCTTTCCTGACTTGTTGTAAAACTGGGTATCTTGCTCGTAATCAATTCCTAGCTGCGTCACCTTTACCGGTAAAACATCGATTTTCAAAGGGATAACAGCGGAGTCGCCGTCAAGCAACTGAAGATGCGGTGCATGGTCAAATTCATCCCTCTCTTTATCATTTTCAATGCGAGGTAAGTTAAAATTTACCTGACTGACTTCTTTGGTATCGAAACTCACAATTAAAGGTGGGGAGATATAGAGGCGTTGCTCACGCGTGTTGGTACGGATATTTTTCTCAACGCGAAACACCATTTGATGTGGGCCGTTATCCAGTTCAAGGCTATCGGCCCCTTTTAGTAACGAACTGGAAACCTTTTTTCCATCAAGCACTAGCAAATCGACATCTGTGGACAAACGTAATGTTGTCGCCCCCGATTCAAGCGGCAAAAGAAGGAGCCAACATATTGCGATAAAGAACACTGTTCTCATCAATTTCTCCTACCGGGGTAAATGGGACGATCCCTTACTGAATGTATCAAAATTTTTCATAAAAACGGTTTATTAACATATAGACATATTTCGAGGAATTGCTCTACTACCTGTGCATGGGAAATATGGTGAGTCACCAACGGATGGCATACACTTTTGATTACGAAGTCCCAGCGGAGAGTGTGATGAAACAGGCAGATATCGAAACTATTTTAAAAAGCACCCGAACGATTGCATTGGTGGGCGCCAGTGACAAACCGGATCGCCCAAGCTATCGGGTAATGGCATATTTGCTGGATCAAGGATATGAAGTTATTCCCGTCTCACCAAAAGTGGCTGGTAAAACTCTGTTGGGGCAGCAAGGTTATGGGTCACTTGCAGATATTCCGCAAAAAGTGGATATGGTCGATGTGTTTAGAAATTCAGAAGCTGCATGGGAAGTAGCGAGAGAAGCCATTGCCATCGGAGCAAAAACTTTATGGATGCAGCTAGGTGTCATCAATGAACAAGCTGCCGTGCTAGCACAGGATGCAGGGTTAAACGTGGTGATGGACAAATGCCCGGCGATTGAAATTCCTCGCTTAGGCCTGGCTAAATAATAAAAAACCCCGCATTTGCGGGGTTTTTGCTAATTACGCAGGCGAGGTGCCTGAAGCTGTTGCCGTATCGAAGCCGCCAATTCATCCATCGACGGTTGTTCGGGATGCTCGTCTTGTGACTCCCCACTTAACTGGGCTTCAGCAAGATAGGTGTGCACCGCCTGGCCATCATCATCTTCCATTACTACATGATACCAGGGTGCGCTACGGAGGACTTCGTTGTCAGCCAGATCATCTTCTGCGGGTTCATCCAGAGAGTATTCCGGGTCGATATCGACCACCACTCCCAGATAGCCCAGCAAAGAATGTCGTACCTGCTGGCCAATGCCGAATTTGCTGGCAATCATAGTCACCTCCTGAGAAACGTTACTGCAACTAATGTGCGGGCAAGTTTCTACTTTTCAAGCTACATGATGCGACAGGCAAACCCTTTCAGATACAGCCCTTCTGGATAGGTAGCGATGACTGGGTGATCCGCTGCCTGACGGAACTGCTCTATAAATTGTACATCACGCCCAGCATCTACGGCGGCATCGGCGATGATTTTCTGGAATAAATCTGTCGTCATGAGTCCAGAACATGAGAACGTCATCAGGATCCCACCTGGATTCAATAACTGGATTGCCAGCATATTGATATCTTTATAGCCGCGACAAGCACCCATCAGCTGGCTCTTATTCTCGACAAACTTCGGTGGGTCCATCACGATAACGTCGAACTTTTCACCCAGGTCACGGTATTTACGCAGCAGTTTGAACACGTCATCACGCACGAATTCCGCTTTGCTTAAATCGAGTTTGTTCAGCTCAACGTTTTTCTTCGCCACATCCAAAGCGTCCTGAGAAGTATCAACGCTGACAACCTGGCTACATCCG
>DATERH010000153.1:0-2888 GCA_035271785.1 Buttiauxella sp. | reverse complement strand
TTCTATCGCCATGAACTATCATGGCGACGGAGGATAGAGAATGAATATTCGTGATCTTGAATACTTGGTGGCGTTATCTGAACATCGTCACTTTCGTCGGGCAGCGGATTCCTGCCATGTTAGTCAGCCAACGCTGAGCGGTCAGATTCGTAAACTTGAAGATGAACTCGGTGTGATGTTGCTTGAGCGCACCAGCCGAAAAGTATTGTTCACTCAGGCGGGTCTGCTGCTGGTGGATCAAGCTCGTACTGTGCTGCGAGAAGTTAAAGTCCTGAAAGAGATGGCGAGTCAGCAGGGCGAGGCGATGTCCGGGCCGCTGCACATTGGCCTGATCCCAACCGTTGGGCCTTATCTGTTACCGCAGATTATTCCTGAACTGCACAAAACCTTCCCGAAGCTAGAAATGTACCTGCACGAGGCGCAAACCCATCAACTGCTCGCGCAGCTTGATAGCGGCAAACTCGACTGTGCGATTCTGGCTTTGGTGAAAGAGAGTGAAGCATTTATCGAAGTACCGTTATTCGACGAGCCGATGATGTTGGCGATTTACCAGGATCATCCATGGGCAGACCGCGACCGTGTGCCGTTGTCGGATCTTGCGGGTGAAAAGCTTCTGATGCTTGAAGACGGGCACTGCCTGCGCGATCAGGCTCTGGGTTTCTGCTTTGAGGCGGGTGCCGACGAAGATACGCATTTCCGTGCAACCAGCCTTGAAACGCTGCGTAACATGGTTGCGGCTGGTAGCGGAATTACGTTGTTACCTGCGCTGGCCGTACCGAATGAGCGTAGACGGGATGGTGTCGTTTATCTGCCATGTTATAAACCAGAACCGCGCCGAACTATCGGTCTGGTTTATCGTCCGGGTTCTCCGCTGCGCGGCCGCTATGAGCAACTCGCAGAGGCCATCCGTACACAAATGGATGGCCATTTTGAGACTGAGTTAAAACAAGCGGTTTAAGCCGTTTAGTGCCGCAACCCGATAGGCTTCTGCCATGGTCGGGTAGTTGAAGGTGGTGTTAACAAAATACTCGATCGTGTTACCGCCACCTTTCTGCTCCATAATTGCCTGGCCGATGTGAATAATTTCAGCTGCGCGTTCACCGAAGCAGTGAATACCTAAAATTTCTTTCGTCTCGCGATGGAAGAGAATTTTTAGCGTACCCACGTTCATTCCAACAATTTGCGCACGAGCAAGGTGCTTGAACTGCGCACGTCCCACTTCGTACGGTACTTTCATCGAGGTCAACTGCTGTTCGGTTTTGCCTACGGAGCTGATCTCCGGAATGGTATAAATACCGGTTGGAATATCTTCAATCAGATGAGCGGTCGCTTCACCTTTGACCATCGCTTGTGCGGCGATTCGGCCCTGATCGTACGCCGCTGATGCCAGGCTTGGATAACCAATGACATCGCCTACAGCATAAATGTGCGGTTGTGCAGTCTGGTACATACTGTTGACCTTCAACAGTCCGCGTCCATCCGCTTCCAGCCCGACATTTTCCAGTGACAATGAATCGGTGTTACCGGTTCGTCCGTTGGCATACAGCAGACAGTCGGCTTTCACTTTTTTACCGGATTTCAGCGAAACAATGACGCCATCTTCCACACCTTCGATTTGCTCGAATTCTTCGTTGTGGCGAATGACGACGCCGCTGTTCCAGAAGTGGTAGGAGAGTGAATCGGACATCTCCTGGTCAAGAAATGCCAGCAGGCGATCGCGGGTGTTAATCAAATCAACCTTGACGTTCATGCCACGGAAAATTGACGCGTATTCGCAACCAATCACCCCTGCGCCATAGATAATGACGTGGCGTGGTTCGTGGTGCAGATTGAGAATGGAATCGCTGTCGTACACGCGTGGATGGCTGAAATCGACTTCGGGCGGACGATAAGGCCGTGAGCCACAAGCTATCACGAACTTTTCAGCGGTGATCATTTCCACTGATCCATCGTGGCATTCCAGCGAAATAGTGTGTTCATCTACAAAACGTGCATCGCCCTGCAACATCTCACAGCGGTTGCGCTCATAGAAGCTCTGGCGCATGCGAGTTTGTTGGTTAATAACGCTGTCTGCGTGATTAAGAATATCGGCGAAGGAAGAACGGAGAAGATGAGTGTGGTCGCTGTATAAAGGGTTTTGATTAAATTCGATAATGCGGCTGACTGCGTGGCGTAGGGCTTTCGAGGGGATGGTTCCCCAGTGGGTACAACCGCCACCCACATTATGGTAGCGCTCGACCACGGCTACCCTTGCTCCAAGTTTCACCAGTCCCATTGCAGCGCCTTCGCCGCCTGGGCCGGAACCAATTACTACTGCGTCATAATCGTAGGTGTGTGACATGGTAAGGCTTACCTGTTCTTATACATAAAAGCAACACGATGGTAACATCAACAACGGTATAACCCAATTCTCCTTGTGCTTTTTCCTCCGTTACGCGAGGGCACTCCCGTAAACAATCATTCACAATCCTGTTTAGAGGCTGTAGCGTTAGGTTCTGATATAGTGCCAGTTTGGTTTGGGGGATTCAGGCAACATGATGGGTGTAAGAGCGCAACAAAAAGAAAAAACCAGGCGTTCTCTGGTAGAAGCCGCGTTTAGCCAATTAAGTGCTGAACGAAGTTTTGCCAGCCTGAGTTTGCGTGAGGTCGCCCGTGAGGCTGGAATTGCGCCAACATCGTTTTATCGCCATTTCCGTGACGTTGATGAACTTGGGCTGACGATGGTCGACGAGAGCGGCCTGATGCTACGCCAGTTAATGCGCCAGGCTCGCCAACGAATTGCCAAAGGAGGTAGCGTAATTCGTACCTCTGTCTCAACATTTATGGAATTTATCGGTAATAATCCCAACGCGTTCCGTTTGTTGTTGCGGGAGCGTTCTGGAACGTCA
>DATERH010000152.1:0-21064 GCA_035271785.1 Buttiauxella sp. | reverse complement strand
TCCACTCGGACGCACCATTTTCTCGTTTTACCGCAGTTTGTAGTACCGCAACACACAGTGCGTCCGTAGCTCAGTTGGTTAGAGCACCACCTTGACATGGTGGGGGTCGGTGGTTCGAGTCCACTCGGACGCACCATTCTTAAAGTACTCCAGAAAGTTTTCATCATCTGAATCAAAAACCCCAAAATTCTATGCAATTCCGTGGATAACCACAACAGTGCCCATAGTTCATTCAGACTTTTCACTCATGTTTTATCTCATGACGAAGATTTATTAAATAAAAGCACAACAACACTGATTCAAAAAACAGTCATCTATACCGTCATTAAATAGAAAGCAATTTAACTAAGATTTCTTAGTTTACTATTAAGACTGGACTACTCCCCCCTTTCATAAAAGTATTAATACTCATCGAAAACCTCAAGATAAATCAAGTAACACCCTGAACCAATTGATATTTAGCCACTCCCGCCTATAGAAGAATGTTGTTAATAATGATTTCACTCTATTAAGGTTAAATTAAGGTTGGTCATGATTAAATAGCATCTCTTAAAACTGATTCCATTTATTGCTGGTTTTCACCATACCGCCCGTAATTCATGCCGTCAGCCTCTTTTTTAATTAAATAGTTCACGCATGAAAATGTTACCTCTGCTGGTACATTTGCGAATGTTCTCATTCGACCAGCGGTAATGATTGGCATCAAGGACTTCTCGGAGATGTGAATGCCCGTACTTTTCAGGATTAAGCTTATCCCACTGGTTTTACTGTTGGCGGTGGTTTTTGCCTTTTTGCTTAACTGGCCAGTATTACTGCATTTTTACGATATTTTGACCCACCTCGAACACGTCAAGATTGGCTTTGTTATCTCCATACCCTTTGTTCTTGTTGCAGCACTCAATTTTGTCTTCATGCCTTTTTCTATTCGTTATCTGTTGAAACCGTTTTTTGCCCTGCTGTTAGTCACAGGTTCGATGGTCAGTTACTCGACGTTGAAATACAAAGTACTGTTTGATCAATCAATGATCCAAAACATCCTGGAAACGAATCCTCACGAAGCGCATTCCTATCTGAATGGCTCAGACATTTTATGGATGCTGTTAACAGGTGTTCTTCCCGCTATATTGCTGTTTTTAATTAAGATTGAATACCCAGCAACGTGGTATAAAGGCATTGCATACCGTTTGCTGTCGATGTTTGCATCGTTGGTTTTAATCGCGGGCATTGCCGCACTTTATTACCAGGATTATGCCTCTGTCGGGCGCAATAACTCGACACTAAACAAAGAGATTATCCCGGCGAATTACGTCTATAGCACCGCACGTTATCTTCAGGACACTTACTTTACGACCAAAGTACCTTTCCAGACATTAGGTGATGACGCCAAACGCATCACCAGTAAACAAAAGCCCACGCTGATGTTCCTGGTGATTGGTGAAACCGCCCGTAGCCAGAATTTCGCCATGAATGGCTATTCCCGTGATACCAACACCTTCACTCGGCAAACGGGCGAGGTTATCTCGTTTAAGAACGTCCATTCGTGTGGCACCGCCACCGCCGTTTCTGTGCCCTGTATGTTCTCTAATATGAACCGCACAGATTACAAAGCCAGGAAGGCATCCAACAGTGAAAACCTCCTCGATGTGGTGCATAAAACGGGTGTTTCGTTGCTGTGGAAAGATAACGACGGCGGCTGCAAAGGGGTGTGTAACCGGATACCGACTATCGAAACTAAACCCACAGATAATGCGAAATTATGTAATGGCGAAACCTGTTACGACGAGGTATTGCTGCAACATATTGATGAGGAAGTGGCCAAAATGGCCGGTGATAAGCTTATTGCATTTCATCTGATCGGTAGCCATGGGCCGACCTACTATCAACGTTATCCGGCTGAACAACGCCATTTTATGCCGGAATGCGCGCGTAGCGATATCGAAAACTGTACCCAGGAACAGTTGGTTAACAGCTACGACAATACTGTTCGTTATACCGACCACGTGATAGCTCAAATGATTGAAAAACTGAAAAAATACAGCGACCAATACAACACTGTACTGCTGTATGTTTCCGATCATGGTGAATCACTGGGAGAAAGTGGGCTTTATCTGCACGGCACACCGTACAAACTGGCACCGGATCAGCAAACGCATATTCCGATGCAGGTATGGATGTCACCAGGATTTATCGCTGACAAACATATTAATATGGCGTGTTTGAAAAATAATGCAGTTAAAGACAACTATTCCCACGACAACTTGTTCTCGTCGGTGTTAGGGCTTTGGGATATCAGTACCCGCGTGTATAACCCGGATCTTGATTTATTTCGTGGATGCCGGACTTAGTCCTCTGTTGATAGCAGTTTAAATATTTGCGGCAGTCATATTTTGCCTGCCGCAAAGCATTCATATTCAGTGCGGGTTCTAGAGGATTTTCTTCAAATCCATCTCTTCCTGGATACGGTCACAATAAGCAGCATGCGTTTTGATAGCTTCTTCGACACCGGCGTTATATAACGCGGGCCCCAACTCTTTAATGACGAAATCGGTGAAAAAATCCGCATCGAACTGCTCAAGTGTCAAATCAAAATTCTCTTCGCAGTAATCCACCAGTTTCTGTCGAATATCGTCCTTCTCATTCAGGTTAAGTTTAATTTCCGTCATCACATTTCCAGGTAGTAAAAAGGGTTAGCGTCATTAAAAAGGTTGTACATCGGATTAGCCAGTAGTAAAGACGCGATCGAGTTCCCTCTTTAGAGCGCCAGGGTTTATCTCCACAGTGGTTGAACTTGCACTCTGTTATGTTATAACATATTCACCCATTCCAATCATACCACTGGAAAGATTCATGACAAAACGCATTCCCACTGTGCTGCTGGGTGCCAGCATTCTACTAAGTTGTGCCCAAGTATTGGCGCATAGCCATTCCCACGGCAAGCCATTAACTGAAGCCGAAAAGAAAGCCAGCGAAGGGATATTCGACAATCAAGACGTGAAGGATCGCGCGCTTGGCGATTGGGATGGCATGTGGCAGTCGGTGAATCCTTACCTGTTAAACGGTGACTTAGATCCGGTGATGGAGAAAAAAGCACAGCTTGATAGCAGCAAAACGGTGGCACAATACAAAGCGTATTATAAGAAAGGTTACGCGACTGATATCGACACTATTGGCATAGAAAACAACATTATGGAGTTCCACATCGGTAAAACGGTAAAGACCTGCCACTACGCCTATTCTGGTTTTAAAATCTTGAACTATGCCTCTGGTAAAAAAGGGGTGCGCTACCTATTTGAGTGCAATGATAGCCGGTCAAATGCCCCTAAATATGTTCAATTTAGCGACCATATTATCGGCCCGCGTAAATCTGAACATTTCCATATTTTCATGGGTAGTGATTCCCAGGAATCGTTACTGAAAGAGATGGATAACTGGCCGACGTTTTATGAATACTCGTTAAGCAAAGAGCAAGTCGTCCACGATATGCTGCATCACTGATATCCAGATAAGTCGTCGGCTCGTCGAGTAACAATTGAGGACTTGTGAGAGGTAACCAGGGTCAATGTTGCACGGTAAGGGAGCAGATTAAACGAGCGACATGCACGCTACAATCGCAGCTATTGGGAAATAACGGCCCCATTGGCATCCTTATTCCTGAAATTGAAAGACCACTTCATAATGTATGCTTGGAGGAACCTGGGAGGTTAGGCAGCTCACGCATTGAATCATTGCTATCAGGGCAGTTGTTCGGCAGATTAACACTTAATGATGTCAACCAGTTACATCCGCATTGAATTGTAAATCAGGCAATGTAAAATTAACGTTAGTATGTATTGGTAATATATTAGTCATTCTTAAGATTCCTGGATTACTTCTACGCCATCTAACCCCTTCTCGGCGACCAGGTTTGAACCATTTTTTCAGGGAACGTTACGATGAAATTGCGCAATCTGTTGATCCTGGCCGTTGTTGCCACTGTTGTAGGCTGTAAAACGCCACCGCCAAAAATGACTGACGACACGATAGTGTCCAGTGAGATCAATGGTGTCACGCTGACGCACCGTTACGCGGTTGCTGCACCTAAAGAATTCACCCCCGTCAACGCAAGTTTTAGGGCGCTGTATTCTGGGTCAATTATGAGCAAACCGGACTTCGGCGGGAAAGTCATCAACACCCTTGAGAATGGGAAAAGTTATACCGTTTTGGGGCAAGTCGAGAATAACTGGCTGGCCATTGCAGAGCAGGATAAACAGGAAATGTTGGGTTACGTCCCGGCGCGCGCAATGGTGAAAAGTGAACTTTATTCACAGACGCTGAAAAAAGACCGTCCACGTCCACGTCATGCGGCTAAAAAAACCACCTGTGTTGCAGTCGATGGCAGTAGTAAAGCGTGTCAGAACGCGAACAACGGCACCTGGATCATTGATTAATTGTTGAAGTTTTACATCATCATTTCTCTTAAGTTGTTAGGCAAACAAGGATTTTTATGAAACTCTGGCTTTCGGGTTTGGCGCTATTGCTGGCGTCTACCACGGTGTGGGCTACTGGTAACTATCGTATCGTCCAGTCTCCTTCGCAAAAGCTGGATGTCTGGATTGACGATGTGCAAAACAACACGCCGCAAAGCTGGTGTGCGCAAGAACTTACTCTGCGCATCGTCGCCAATGGCGATAAAAACCCAGCGCTACTCAACGTTTTTATGCCTCGTTTGGGAGCGTTGCTGCAAAACCAGTGTAGCGCAGTGCAATTAGTCAGTTGGCGAATGGAAGATCCACAAGGTCAAACGCTTGCAGTTGGTACCGCGAGCAAAAGCAGTGACTGGCTAGTGATTATCGCGCCTATCGTTTCCAGTGAACCCAACTCCCAGCCCACTCGCGTAGAAAACTCACCGTTAGCTGACCGCACACCGTGGCAAGAATTTACGCTGCAAGATGGCTGCCATCTGCGTACCTTCTGGCAAGGTGATGCCAATTCGTCAGCCATGTTTATCCCCAACGGCAAATGTGAAAAAGGCGGCTGGTTGAATGGTCACAGTGAAATCATTCAGAGCGGTGTGAATGGCGAAACGCGCCATATGATGACTTTTGTGCATGGTTTTCCGGTCAGCGGATTAAGCGCCGACGCCAATTCTGACAGCCTGCTAATCACCAGTCTTAATAACCAGCGTATGGTGGTCAGCAATGAACATGCCCCAATGAGCTGGATGATTTTACCTTATCAAGCACAGCTGAATGGCTGGCGAGCAACTGGCACCATTGCTGTGGAAATATCACGCGATATGGCGGTGGATGAAGCTGCTATTCAAAAACGTTTAAACTCCGTACGAGAAGTCTGGTCGGCATGGCTTGCGCCAGATACGCCTATCACGCTGTTGTTAATTGATTCCCTGCGTCCGCAATTGCGTGATCCAGCGGTTGGCGTATGGCGCACCCAGAAATAACCCTGAAGTTTCGTCGATTTCGAGCAGAGTAAGGCCACCATGACTGATAAAGATTACAAAACAGACATTCCAGACGCTCTGCCACCTGGTTTCCGTTTCGACGAATTTGAAATTCTGCAAGTCACTGAATCCAACAGCACTATTGTGGTTTACAAAGCGTGGGACCATCAGCTAGAACGCCCTGTCACTATCCGCGAATTTATGCCGCGTGCCCTGACGGTGCGTAGCGATAACATGCAACTGGTGTTACGCAGTAAACAGGATAGCCAGGCGTTTAATATTGGTATGAAGCGCTTTGTGCAGTCCTCCCGCCAACTTGCGCAATTTAACCATCCGAATTTGCTGCAAGTTTTAAGCTTCTGGACACAAAACGAAACCGCGTATGCGGCGACGCGCTTTTCAAGCGGTGTGACGCTCGCTGAATTGCATCAGCATCAACCCGAAAGGATTAATGAAACCTGGATTCGCAGCATGCTGCCCATGTTGTGTGGGGCGCTGGTAACATTACACGATGAAGGTTTTATTCATCGTGACTTGTCATTAAAAAGTATTCAGATTCAGGATAACGGCGTGCCGTTGCTGCTTAATTCAGGCGCTCTACACTTTACCCAATCAGAAAATGGCGATGAAATTAAAACGCCACTGAATCCGGGCTTTGCTCCACTTGAGCAATACACTGAAGACCTCGAAAACCAACTTGGGCCGTGGACCGATATTTACGCTCTTGGTGCAATTCTCTACACGTTGATTACTGGCAACTATCCACCAGCCAGTGTCACCCGCACCATTCAAGACCCTTGCGTGAAGCTTGCGAAAAATCGACCAGAAGGTTATTCCCATAGCCTGTTGCAGGCCGTAGATAGCGCATTAGCGTTAAAACCTGAGGACCGCCCGCAATCTATCGCAGATTTTGTCGCACTGGCCGAAATACCGCTAAGCGGTATCAATGGCCTGACACCGAAGCAGCCCGGCACGGGGCTAATAGCAGTGGAAGATGCGGAAATCACACCACTTTCGCCTTTCAGGAAACGTTACAAATTTCCTCTCCAGATTGCTGCCAGTTTACTGGTCGGGGTGGCGATTGGCGGTTTCATTTTCAGTCATCATTCTCCTTCCGTTTCTTCACCCCAAACAACCAAAGCTGAAAAGTCAGCCGTGGAAAAAGGGGACGTTGCTGGGGCCAAAAGTGCATTGCCTGTAGCTGAGGGGACGATGGCGCGCATTTATGTGCGCATGAACGACGGCGAACAATTGGACGTTAACGGCAAGACCGAAAAAATCTCGCCAGGGGCCAATGGTTACGGCTTCTTGCAACTGCCTATGGGCAAATATGAGATTACCTTGCGGGATAATAGTCAGTCACGAAGTGTGACGTTATCAATTGAAAACGCGGGTACATGGTTAGTCAATCCACAAGGTTAAGCAGGCGGTTAGCAAGAAGGTAAATTATCTCCTTTATCTGATTATGAGACATCTCCCCTACCACTGGCCGGATATTCGGCTAAGGTTTTCATTGGGTTGGTCGCGGATAACTTTCGCCGCTGTAGTCTGTAAAGGAGAACGATTAATGATAAACCCTGTATTGCGCCGTCCTCGCACGTTATTATTTGCGATTCAAATAGCTATCGGTTGTGTATTCGTCACTTTCACTTTGCCTTCCTCGGCCGCTGAGGGTCTACAACCACTGCCCCAACCGCCTGATGTACTCCTTGGGCCACTGTTTACCGATGTCCAAACGGCAAAATTATTCTCCGATCAGAAGACATTTGCTGATGCAGTTCCTAAGTATGACCCCTTGATGATCCTTGCTGATTACCGCATGCAGCGCAATCTATCTGGTTTCGATCTGCGCCATTTTGTCGACGTTAACTTTGTCTTACCAAAAGAAGGTGAAAAGTATGTCCCGCCTGAAGGACAAACTTTACGCGAACACATCGACAGCTTATGGCCGGTGCTGACTCGCACGACTGGCAACGTAGACAAATGGGATTCGCTGTTGCCGCTGCCGAAACCGTATGTGGTACCTGGTGGGCGCTTCCGGGAAGTCTATTATTGGGACAGTTACTTCACCATGCTTGGGCTTGCAGAAAGCGGCCACTGGGACAAAGTGCAGGACATGGTCGATAACTTTGCCCATGAAATCAACAACTGGGGCCATATTCCTAATGGCAACCGCAGTTATTATCTGAGCCGCTCCCAACCCCCATTCTTTGCTTTTATGGTCAAACTGCTCGCCAGCCACAACGGTGACGAAACCTACACCACCTATCTACCGCAGTTGAAACAAGAGTACGCCTACTGGATGCAGGGCAGCGATGCGCTGGAACCGGGTGCTGAAACTCTGCGAGTGGTGAAACTCAAAGATGGCTCAGTGTTAAATCGTTACTGGGACGATCGCGACACGCCTCGCACCGAATCGTATCTGGATGACGTGACCACGGCAAAGAACAATCCAAATCGTTCGGCAACTGAAATTTATCGCGATTTACGAGCAGCAGCAGCCTCGGGTTGGGATTTTAGCTCGCGCTGGATGGATAACCCTGAGCAATTGGGTTCGATTCGTACCACGTCTATCGTGCCGGTTGATTTGAACGCCCTGCTATTCCAGATGGAAAAAACTCTTGCCCAGGCCAGCAGTGTGGCGAAAGACAGCGTCGCTGCCACGCAATATCAGCAATTGGCAGATGCCCGCCAAAAAGCCATGGAAAAGTATCTGTGGAACGATAAACAGGGTTTCTATGCTGATTACGATCTCAAAACTCGCGCCGCACGTTCGCAACTGACAGCTGCCGCGCTGTTCCCGCTTTACACGCATGCCGCGTCAAAAGAGCGCGCTGATAAAATGGCTACCATCACCCGTTCTCAATTACTGAAAGCTGGGGGACTGGCTACCACCAACCTGAAAACAGGCCAGCAGTGGGACGCCCCCAATGGCTGGGCGCCATTGCAGTGGGTGGCAACTGAAGGTTTGCAAAATTACGGGCAAAACGATCTGGCGATGGAAGTCACCTGGCGTTTCCTGACCAACGTGCAGCAGACCTATAACCGTGAGCAAAAGCTGGTGGAGAAATATGACGTATCCACCACCGGTACAGGTGGTGGTGGCGGTGAATACCCGTTGCAGGATGGATTCGGCTGGACCAACGGCGTCACATTGAAAATGCTCGATTTGCTGTGTGGCAAACAGAAACCCTGTGATTCCACACCGGACAAATTACCTTCTGCAACTCCTGGGCCGGCAACGGTAAAAGAAACGACTCAGCCTGCAACTTCCCCTCAATAGTTTTCCCTCTGACTCTCGCCCTCTCCGCCAGGAGAGGGCATTACCCGACTCTCCCTTCCAAAATTGGCACTTGAAACGACAAACAATAACGATAATAATTCGCATTACCATTTGTTACCAAAAATTGCTAAATCTATACCTCCTCGGGAAAATAATTAAATGAAACTGGCATTTACAGTGAAGCGCTCTGCTTTACTCTGCGCGTTTGCCCTCGCGGCACCGACTGACTCACTGGCAGAAGATACCGTCGTCGTTACGGCTACACCGGCACAGACTTCCACTAGCCCAACCGAAGGCTATAGCGCTACGGTCAGCCGTGGAGCAACCAAAACTGATGAGCCGCTGATTACCACTGGCCAATCCATTTCAGTGATTACCCGCCAACAAATCGAAGACCAGGGTGCATTAACCGTAAACAGTGCGCTGAATTACACACCGGGTGTATTTACCGGCTTTGCCGGTGGTGCAACGCGTTATGACACCGTGGCTCTACGTGGCTTCCACGGCGGCGATGTCAACAACACCTTCCTTGACGGCCTGCGCCTGATGAGCGACGGCGGCAGCTATAACGTGATTCAGGTTGACCCGTGGTTCCTGGAGCGAATTGACGTGATTAAAGGGCCCTCTTCTGCACTTTATGGCCAGACCATTCCTGGCGGCCTGGTGATGGAAACCTCCAAACGCCCACAGTTTGTCGAAGAAGGCCACGTTCGTGCTATTTACGGTACGGATAACACCAACGGCACCGCATTTGATTACACCAATGCAATTAACGACGAGTGGGCATATCGCGTTATTGGTTTAACCAAGAATAGTGATACTCAGTACGAGAAAACGCGTGACGAACGTTATGCTATTTCCCCGTCTCTACTGTGGCAACCTGGCGAGAATACTTCGCTGGTACTGCGCGCTTATCTGGAAAAAGATCCCTCAGGCGGATTCCACGGTTCCGTCCCGGCTGATGGCAGTATCTACTCTTCCACTGGGCGCAAAATCAGCACCGGTTTTTCTGATGTAGAACCGGGCAATGACGAATTCAAACGCCACGAGCAGATTTACAGCTACGAGTTTGCGCACAGTTTTAACGACGTTTGGGCCTTCCGCTCGAATGCCAGTTATACCCATTCAAACGTTAGCCTGAAACAGGCTTACCAAATTGGTTGGGCAGACACGACGCATGACGAATTGATGCGTTATTACAGCGGTGAAACCTCGTCGCTTGACGCTTACGCCATAGATAACCAACTTGAAGCTGATTTTGCGATTGGCGAACTGGAAAACAAGGTGGTGCTCGGTGGTGAATTCCATAAATTTACCAACAATTTGTCGGATGACTCTGCCTACACCACCAATCTGAACCCATGGACAGGTGAATCGGGAGGTCCTGGCGGTTTCTATTATTACGATCCGCGTGACCCGACTTACTCCACCATCAATCAGGGTCTGTTAACTCAAGCCGGTAAACGTCAGTACCAACAAACTGGTGTCTATTTGCAGAATGACATGCAATGGGATCAATGGCATATGACACTGTCTGGCCGTTACGATAACATCGTGACCAAGAGCCATATCGTAGCCGAAGCCATTGATAGCGTGGTCACTGATAATCGTACTGATGACCACTTCAGTGGCCGTGCATCCCTGTTGTATGCATTCACCAACGGTATTTCCCCATACATCAGCTACAGCCAGGCCATAACGCCGCAAGTTTTGCCTGATGCTGAAGGCAAACTACTGAAACCCACCACCTCCGAACAATATGAAGCCGGTATGAAATATCAGCCGTACGGTACGGCTGATTTGTATACCCTCGCCATTTATGACCTGACGCAGAATGATGTCGGTAACCGCGTGGTCCAAGGCAGTTACTATGAGCCAGCCGGTAAAGTCCATTCTCAGGGGGTTGAGCTGGAAGCGCGTTCACAGTGGAACTCACGTTTTTCAACCATCGCTGGGTACACCTACAACAAAGTGCGCTTTAAAGATGCCATTGACGGCAATGATGGCAACACGCCATACGTAACACCTGATCAGATGGCGAGCCTGTGGGGGATGTTCAAGGCCGACTTCGGTATTAGCCTCGGTTCTGGGATCCGTTATATCGGCAAGCAATGGGCGGATAATGAAAACACTCTGCGCGTGCCGTCTGTAACGCTGATTGATGCGATGGTGCGTGCTGAAATGGGCGCATGGGTACCTACGCTGAAAGGTGCTTTCGTACAAGTGAACGCCAATAACCTAACGGGCCGTGATTACGTTGCGGGTTGTTATGGGACGGGTTACTGCTACTGGGGTGCCGAACGTTCGGTGATTGCAACTGTGGGGTATGATTTTTAAGCTCTCACCATACAATACGGCCCTTTACAGGGCCGTTGTTTTTCCAAAATAGTCAGTGAGGCGCACTTCCCACACTCCACGTAGGTATTTAACGGCGCAACATCCTGTAAATAATCAGCACAATAATTGCGCCTGCAACCGCGACAAGGAAACTTGGGAAGTTAAAGCCCGTCACATTGCCACCGATATGGAGGAAAGTTGCAACCCATCCACCCACAACCGCACCGATGATCCCTAAAATACAGGTCAAAATAAAACCGCCGCCGTCTCTACCAGGCATAATTAGCTTTGCGATAACACCCGCTATCAAACCGAAAATGATCCAGGCCAGAATACCCATGTTAACCGTCCTCTTAATTATTGTGCGTGGTTACAAGTCAGAATCCCCATCAACATGACTGCGGCTTCTGGTTGTCGGTACGGTAAGTATAATCAAGTGTTAGAAACATGTAACAGGCATGATCAACCCATTGAATTTCAGAAAATAAAAATCTGATATTTACCTAAAGTTTTTTTGTTTTCTGCCGATGTGATTTCTTACCGCTTTCAAAACACAACATGGGCCTGGCCTTGAGTAACTATAACGAGCAGTTTCTGAAACAAAGTCCTCTGGCAGTATTAGGCGTGTTACGTGATCTCCACAAAAAACAAGTGCCAATTCGTCTAAGTTGGCAGTCAGGGCAGTTCATCAGCAAAATCCTGGAGGTCACAGCAGCGGGTTTGATTCTGGATTTTGGCAGCCAGTCGCTGGAAAATCAGGCTGTGCAAAAGGCGACAGACATTCAATTCAGCGCAGAAACGGAAGGGGCAAAAGTCGAGTTTATCTTGCCTAAATTGCAGGTGATGAATTACCTGGATTTACCGGCATTCAGCGCCCCAGTTCCGTCTGCTTTATGGTTTATACAGCGTCGCGAGTATTTCCGCATTTCCGCACCGTTACAGCCGTATTATTTGTGCAATACGTCGCTACCTAATGGCTCCCCTTTCCAGTTCAGGTTATGTGATTTGTCACTCGGTGGGATGGGGGCGTTGATGAACGGGCCGCTACCTGAAGGTCTGAAGGTCGGAATGCGCTTTTCTCAGGTGGAAATCGATTTAGCGCAGTGGGGAAAATTCCGTTTTGATATGCAGTTGATCACCTTATCTGAACGAAAAGTGATCGACAGCAAAAACGAGACCATCAGCACCCCGCGTCTGAGTTTCCGTTTTCTTAACGTTAATCCAGTCGTGGAGCGCGAATTGCAGCGTATTATTTTCTCTCTGGAACGTTCGGCCCGCGAAAAAGCAGGCCAGGTAAAATAATCACATCGCGTTCAGCGCTTTGGATACTTTATATAAGTAACGTGGTGCTTGCGGCGCAGGGTGATTCTTAGCGATGTATTCGTAAAACTCGTCTGGACTTAGGTCATTGATCTCATCAATGGCCTTTTTGCGATCGGATGAGAACGTCCTTAGCAATGCCCCCGCGCCGTTAGCGTACGCGGCCAATAAGGCATATTGCATCGTTTCCGGGTCTTCAATACCGGCCAGAATGCCATGTTCGAGTATGCTCAAATACGCGGTACCAATCGAGATGTTGCGAGCAGGATCTTTCAGCTCGCTGGTTGACGGCTGCCCGCCCCACCCCAGATGGCGATAGACATCTTTGCCCGCCGTTGACGCTTTTATCTGCATCAAACCAACAGCATTAGACTTACTGACCAGGGTTGGATTGCCACCGGACTCCACCGCAATAATTGCCGTCACCACACGCGGGCTCACACCCCACTCTTTTCCTGCTTGTTCGGTTATCGGCATCCAGGTTAATGCGCGTTGTACCGGTTTTGTTGGATCCCATTCAGGTTGTTTGGTTGTTTTACTTGAACAGCCCGCTAATAACAGAACCAATACAATCAGCCATCTTATATTCACGCATCTATCCTTATATTACTGAGCTGTAATTACTGCGATTCGTCTTTGTCGGCGGGTGACAACCACCGTTTCAAGCGGCATGATAACCAATTCACTTTACGCAAGGAAATGCCATGTCCACGATTCGTTTGATTGCCCCCTCAGGATTCTGTGTTAACCAGGCTGCTGCTGCTCGCGGTATCGAGCGTTTGAAAGCCTCGGGGCACCGGGTTGAGAACCAATCGGTAGTGACCCGGCGCTTCCAACGCTTTGCCGGAACAGACGCTCAACGGCTAACAGATATTCAGGATTTATCTGTCCTGTCAGCAGAATGTGACATCGTGCTGGCGGTACGTGGTGGTTATGGGGCAACTCGCTTACTTGAAAATATTGACTACTCGAAACTGGGACGCGCCTTTGATGAACGTACACCGATAATTTGCGGGCATAGCGATTTCACCGCCATCCAGTTAGCACTCCTTTCTCAAACCGGGACGATTACCTTTAGCGGGCCGATGCTTGCCGGGAACTTTGGCGCAGAAGAGTTAAACAGCTTTACCTGGCAGCATTTCTGGCAAGCGATTACCGAGCCGAAATTTACAGTGAGTTGGTCCAGCGCTACCCCAGCCTGTTCGGCGAGCGGGACCTTGTGGGGCGGAAATCTCGCGATGCTGGTGTCGATGATTGGTTCACCCTGGCTCACCGTTATTGATGGCGGCATTTTAGTGGTGGAAGATATTAACGAGCACCCCTTCCGCGTTGAGCGCTTATTACTACAACTTCATCACGCGGGGATTTTAGCTCGTCAAAAAGCACTGATTCTGGGCAGCTTTAATGGTGCAACGCTGAGTGATTATGACGATGGGTATGATTTCGACGAAATGTGCCAGATGCTACAGCAACGCTTATCGATCCCTGTGCTGCGCGGTTTACCGTTCGGTCATGAACCCGAAACAGTCACTCTGCCTCTGGGTGCGCATGGCGAACTACATCACGA
Organism: Buttiauxella sp.; assembly: GCA_035271785.1. Taxonomy (GTDB): domain Bacteria; phylum Pseudomonadota; class Gammaproteobacteria; order Enterobacterales; family Enterobacteriaceae; genus Buttiauxella. Next base: position 7,120 of record DATERH010000152.1, on the reverse strand, counting down.
TGGGCAAACTGCCAACCTGACAGTTAGTGGTCATCCCGTTATGAGGCAAAAAAAGTAGCGAGGGGCCTTCCGATAGCACAATAAATCAATGCTTTCGTGTTAACATTTGTACACGTTTGGCACAGGCAAAAGGAGAAAGATAATTTTGGACGCAGGGGCGATCGTCAGTCTGTTTATTTTAGGTTCCGTATTGGTAACTTGTAGCATCTTATTGAGTTCTTTTTCCTCTCGTCTTGGTATCCCCATCCTGGTTATTTTCCTCGCTATCGGCATGTTGGCGGGTATCGACGGTATTGGTGGCATTCCGTTTGATAATTATCCTTTCGCTTATCTCGTCAGTAACCTGGCGCTGGCGGTTATCCTGCTGGACGGCGGGATGCGTACTCAGGCCAGTTCGTTTCGTGTTGCACTTGGCCCTGCACTCTCACTTGCCACCATAGGCGTGTTGGTGACCTCGGGTTTAACCGGCATGGCCGCCGCGTGGCTATTCAATCTCAACTTAATTGATGGTTTGCTGATTGGCGCCATCGTGGGTTCAACCGATGCGGCAGCCGTGTTTTCGTTGCTGGGCGGCAAAGGTCTTAACGAACGTGTGGGTGCCACACTTGAAATTGAATCGGGCAGTAACGACCCGATGGCTGTCTTTCTGACCATCACGCTCATTGAGATGATTCAGCATGGGCAAACTGGCCTGAGCTGGATGTTCGTCGTGGATATCATCCAACAATTTGGCCTCGGGATTTTGCTCGGCCTCGGCGGAGGCTATCTACTGCTGCAAATGATCAACCGTATTACCTTGCCGCAAGGTTTGTATCCACTGCTGGCACTGAGTGGCGGGATTATGGTGTTTGGCATCACTACGGCTCTCAATGGTAGCGGGATTCTGGCCGTCTATCTTTGTGGTTTCTTGTTAGGTAACCGCCCAATTCGCAGCCGTTTTGGTATTTTGCAAAACTTTGATGGGCTGGCGTGGTTTGCGCAAATCGGCATGTTCCTGGTTCTGGGGCTGCTGGTCAATCCGACAGATTTGTTGCCGATTGCGATCCCGGCTTTGCTGCTGTCTATCTGGATGATTTTCTTTGCCCGTCCACTGTCTGTTTTTCTCGGCCTGTTGCCGTTCCGTGGCTTTAATCTGCGTGAACGTGTGTTTATCAGTTGGGTGGGATTACGCGGTGCGGTACCGATTATTCTCGCCGTATTCCCGATGATGGCGGGCCTTGATAACGCCCGTCTGTTCTTCAATGTGGCGTTCTTCGTGGTATTGGTTTCACTGTTATTACAGGGGACCTCACTGGGTTGGGCGGCTAAAAAAGCCAAAGTTGTGGTGCCACCAGTCGGTTGGCCGGTTTCTCGCGTGGGTCTGGATATTCATCCGGAAAATCCGTGGGAGCAGTTTGTTTATCAACTCAGCGAAGAAAAATGGTGCATTGGTGCTTCTCTGCGTGACCTGAAAATGCCAAAAGACACGCGTATTGCCGCCCTCTTCCGTGACAATGTTCTGATGAATCCCGGCGACCGTACGCGGTTACAAGTCGGTGATGTGCTTTGTGTGATTGGCCGTGAGCGTGATCTACCCGCACTGGGTAAAATGTTTAGCCAGTCCCCCCCAGTGGCACTCGATCAGCGTTTCTTTGGTGACTTTATTCTTGAAGCCAGCGCCCAGTTTTCCGATGTCGCAACCATATATGGTCTTGAATTAGATGACAGCGTGAATACGCAGCAAACGTTGGGTGAATTTGTAGTGAGCATGCTGGGTGCTGCGCCGGTGGTCGGTGACCAGGTGGAGTTCGCAGGGATGATTTGGACGGTTGCTGAGAAAGAAGATAACCAGGTTCTCAAAATCGGTGTTCGCGTAGAAAGCGAAGAAACCGAGTAAGCCTTTGTACGTCGGATGTCGCTTACGCTAATCCGACCTACGAAGACCGGCAATGTTGGGTGACGCTTCGCTTAACCGACCGACACGTTTTGTAGGGTGAATTCACGCAAGCGACTTCACCCGTTTTTTAAAACTGCGTCACAACTGGCACCCGTGGCGCCAGTGCGCACATGAGTTCGTACCCTACCGTCCCCGCAGCATGGGCGACATCATCAATTTTAACCTCGTTCCCCCACAATTCTACCGGGCTGCCAATCCCTGCTTGCGGGCATGGAGTGAGATCAACCGTCAGCATGTCCATCGAAATAGCCCCCACCGTGCGAGTCAATACACCGTCAACGCGCACGGGGGTGCCATTAGGTGCCAGGCGCGGATAACCGTCGGCGTAACCGCAAGCGACAATCCCAATACGCTGCTCGCCCTGCGTCCGGTAGCGACTACCGTAACCCACCGTATCACCCGGTTTTAGATTCTGTACGCCAATAATTTCGCTTTGTAGGCTCATGACCGGTTGCAAACCACTATTAGCAACATCGCACCATTGGCCAGAAGGCGATGCGCCATACAGCACAATTCCCGGGCGAACCCAGTCAAAATGCGTCTCCGGGTGCCACAGGGTTGCTGCGGAATTAGACAGTGAACGAGGGCAATCTAAGCCTTCCGCCGCCTGCTCTACGCGTTTCATGGGTTCAACAATGCCGTCAGGTTGCTCGGCATCAGCAAAATGTGCCATCAGCGTTAACTGGCCCACATTGGCAATAGCCCGCAATTGCTGCCAAATCGAATGCACCCGATCAGGGCTGAACCCCAGGCGATTCATACCACTGTTCATTTTCAGGTAAACATCCAGCGGTGCGTTAAGTTTGGCATTTGCCAGCGCCTTCACCTGCCAGTTACTGTGCAGGCTGGTGGTGAGACGGTACTGGTCAAACAGCGGTAGTTCATCTGAGTGGAAAAAACCTTCGAGCATCAGAATCGGCCCTTTCCAGCCACGTTCACGCAGCAAAATAGCCTCTTCGAGATTGAGCATCGCGAAACCATCGGTTTCACGTAATGATGACCAGATGCGCTCAAGACCATGACCATATGCATTCGCTTTGACCACCGACCAGACACGAGAATGAGGGGCCGCCTGGCGGACAACTTGTAAATTGTTACGTAGCGCGCTGAGGTTCAGCGTCGCACCAATAGGACGGGACATTATCCACTCCTGTATTGATATTAGTTATGAGCGTTATGCAGACGTTGAGAGCCTGTCGGAGTGAAACCTGGGGAGTAACGCGCAACCGCGAGATCGTCAAACGGGATCGCAGGGGTTCTTCCAGAAATTAAATCACTTAACATCTGTCCCGAGCCACAGGCCATCGTCCAGCCCAGGGTTCCGTGCCCGGTGTTGAGCCACAAATTCTTGAATGGAGTACGGCCAACAATCGGTGTTCCGTCTGGCGTCATAGGACGTAACCCCGTCCAGAACGTCGCCTGTTCAACGTGTCCACCACGTGGATAAAGATCACGCACTACCATTTCCAGGGTTTCACGACGAGGTTGTAGCAATTCAGTGTTAAAGCCGACAATCTCAGCCATCCCACCGACACGAATACGTTGATCAAAACGCGTGATAGCGATTTTGTATGTCTCATCGAGAATAGTCGAAACCGGTGCCCCTTGCTCATCGGCAATCGGGATGGTCAGAGAATAACCTTTGAGCGGATAGACAGGAATATCAACGATGTTTTTCAATAAACCGGTGGAATATGAACCGAAGGCGACCACGTAGGCGTCTGCTTTCACCACTTCTTTACCGCACTGCACGCCATAAATATTTTGGCCTTCATACAGCAGACGATCGACTGGTGTATTGAAACGAAACACCACACCTGCTTCAGCGGCCATACGAGCCAGATTTTGCGTGAACAATTGGCAATCGCCGGTTTCGTCATTAGGTAAGCGCAAGCCGCCAGTCAGTTTATGGGCAACATCAGCCAATGCGGGTTCGACTTCGGCTAAGCGGCTGGCTTCCAGTAATTGATATGGCACACCAGCGTCTTCGAGGACTGCAATGTCTTTAGCGGCGTTTTCAAACTGCTGCGCGGTACGGAACAGTTGCAGCGTACCACCCTGCCGTCCTTCATATTGAATACTGGTGCTATGGCGCAGTTCTTTCAGGCAATCGCGGCTGTATTCCGCCAAACGCACCATCCGGCCTTTGTTTTCCATGTAATGGTGCATATCGCAGTTACGCAGCATTTGCAGCATCCATTTCAGTTGAAATGGCGTGCCATCAAGACTAATGGCCAGCGGAGCATGGCGCTGGAACATCCATTTGATGGCTTTGAGTGGCACACCTGGTGCGGCCCAGGGTGCGGCGTAACCCGGTGAGATTTGCCCTGCATTTGCCGCACTGGTTTCCATGGCAGGCCCCGCTTCCCTGTCGATAACCGTGACATCATGCCCTGCCTGACGTAAATACCAGGCACTGCTGACACCGACAACACCACTTCCCAGCACCACAACATGCATAACTATTCCACCCTTTAGCTAAAAGAATAATCTTCTGATTACAAATTGATAACCCAGATGAAAATGTTATTCAACATATGGCTTTATTATAGTGACTTTTCTCACATTCCAACTTGGTACAGTAAGGTGAACATAATTAGTATCTCCTGCGAACGAACATATTTTCCTCAGAATATTATACTGTCACAAACACAAAATACCGGGCGTTACGACAAGTAAATCATGAGGAAAAAATTTTGCTTGCAGCGGCTAAGTTTCAGGAGTTGTCTATTCTTGAAGTAAGGCTTTCCATCCAGAGAGAGCCGCCAACAATGAGGGCGCGCTGATGGCTATTGTTACTGATTCCGCCACAAAGGATTCTAAACGTCTAAGTGATGGACCTGACTGGACGTTCGAGCTGCTCGATGTTTATCTCGCCGAGATTGACCGGGTCGCCAAACTCTATCGACTGGACACTTATCCTCATCAAATCGAAGTGATTACCTCCGAGCAGATGATGGACGCGTATTCGAGCGTCGGGATGCCGATTAACTACCCACACTGGTCATTTGGTAAGAAATTTATCGAAACGGAGCGGCTTTATAAGCATGGGCAACAAGGGCTCGCCTATGAAATCGTCATCAACTCCAATCCGTGTATTGCTTATCTGATGGAAGAAAACACCATCACCATGCAGGCGCTGGTGATCGCCCACGCCTGTTATGGGCATAACTCTTTCTTCAAGAACAACTATTTGTTCCGTAGCTGGACAGATGCCAGCTCGATTATTGACTACTTAATCTTCGCACGTAAATACATTACCGAGTGCGAAGAACGCTATGGTGTGGATGAGGTAGAGCGCTTGCTCGACTCCTGTCATGCGCTGATGAACTACGGCGTTGATCGTTATAAACGTCCGCAAAAAATTTCGCTGCAGGAAGAGAAAGCGCGGCAGAAAAGCCGCGAGGAATATTTGCAAAGCCAGGTGAATACATTATGGCGTACCCTGCCACGCCGTGAAGAGGAAAAAACGATTGCCGAAGCCCGTCGTTACCCTTCAGAGCCACAGGAAAACCTGCTCTATTTTATGGAGAAAAATGCACCGTTGCTGGAGTCCTGGCAGCGTGAGATTTTACGCATCGTGCGTAAGGTTAGTCAGTATTTTTATCCACAGAAACAGACCCAAGTGATGAACGAGGGCTGGGCGACGTTCTGGCACTACACCATTCTTAATCATCTGTATGATGAAGGAAAAGTGACAGATCGCTTTATGCTGGAGTTTTTGCACAGCCACACAAACGTGGTGTTCCAACCCCCGTACAACAGCCCGTGGTACAGCGGCATCAACCCGTATGCACTCGGCTTTGCCATGTTCCAGGATATCAAACGGATTTGCCAGTCACCGACTGAAGAAGATCGCTATTGGTTCCCGGATATTGCCGGTAAAGATTGGTTGGATACACTGCATTTCGCGATGCGTGATTTTAAAGATGAGAGTTTTATCAGCCAGTTCCTGTCACCTAAACTGATGCGTGATTTCCGCTTGTTTACGGTGCTCGATGATGACCGCAATAATTACCTGGAAATTGCCGCCATTCACAATGAAGAAGGTTACCGGAAGATCCGTACTGAGCTGTCCGCTCAGTATAACCTCAGTAATCTTGAGCCAAATATTCAGGTGTGGAACGTAGATTTACGTGGCGACCGTTCACTCACCTTGCGTTATATCCCGCATAACCGTGCACCGCTGGATAAGGGACGTCGTGAAGTTCTCAAGCATGTGCATCGTCTGTGGGGTTTTGACGTGACGCTTGAGCAGCAAAATGAAGATGGTAGCGTTGAGTTACTTGAACGTTGCCCTCCAAGGCTTAATAACCTGTAACCGGCACTGCGTCAGCATAAAAAAACGCTTCCTTCGGGAAGCGTTTTTCGTATTACAGGACGGTAATGAAAATACCAAGTTAACGGCTGTTCATTGCTAAATCGCCCGGTAAATTTTTCTGCATCCGATGCCAGATATCACCACTTTCACGCCCGTAGGTGCGAACGGTTTCAAATATTTGATCGTGCAAACCCTGTTGGCAAATTTCTGCCAGACGGTGGTAGAAACCTAACGCCAGGCTACGCGCTTCAGGACTTGAGAAATAATGACGGCCGATACGGGTATACAGCCCCTTCATTCCGTTGAGGATCAGTCCGTAAATCGGGTTTCCGGAAGCGAATGCCAGGCCACGGAAAATGTTGTAATCCAGTTTTGCAAACGCATCAGCATGGTCTTCAACACTGTTCGCCGTCGCCAATACTTCTTGTGCTTTATCCGGATGCTGACGAACAGCGGTGCGGATAAAGATAGTCGCGATGTTGGTTCGAACTGATAATAGATTATCAATTAACTGCGGCACACTGTCATGATCGAGACGAGCTAGCGTCTCCAGGATGTTCAATCCTGAAGTTTCCCAGAAGTTATTCACTTTGGTCGGTTTGCCATGCTGAATCGTTAACCAACCATCACGCGCCAGACGCTGAAGCACCTCGCGCAGTGTGGTACGAGTGACGCCAATTAACTCGGATAACTCACGTTCAGCCGGAAGAATGGTTCCCGGAGCGAAGCGGTTATTCCAGATACTTTCGATGATATATTCTTCCGCGAAACCCGCTGGGCTCTGCGCCTTAATGACCATAGTATGCTTTCCATTACACAGGTTTTGCTAAAGAGACTCATCATACCAGATGCCATGCGGTGCA
>DATERH010000151.1:0-11184 GCA_035271785.1 Buttiauxella sp. | reverse complement strand
CATATTGCCGTTGCGGGTATAAGCTTCAGTACCATCAGCACTTTGTACCGCCAGCCAGCCATCCTGTTGCAGTGCAACATCCAGCGGACGTTGGGTGTAATCAAGCTGCCCTTGCGACATATCCACGCCTGGCGTTGAAGCTGTCACCAGGGTACGAGTCGGCAGAGAAGGCCCCTCGATCGGCACCGATCTCAATGCCGTAAGCTGCGCACGGAAACCCGGTGTTGAAGCATTTGCCAGGTTGCTGGCCGTCACCGCTTGTTGATTCAGCGTCTGACTGGCCGCACCCATGGCGGTATAAATTGCGTGATCCATTAAGCTATCCCGTCAGTGCTTAGCGCAGGTTAACCAGGGTGTTGAGGATCTGGTCCTGGGTTTTGATGGTTTGCGCATTCGACTGGTAGTTACGCTGCGCGACAATCATGTTGACCAGTTCTTTACTCAGGTCGACGTTCGAAGACTCCAGTGCACCGTTGGTCAGGCTACCGAAGTTACCTGTACCGGCAGTCCCCAACAGTGCAACGCCGGAGGCATTTGAAGCAGACCACACGTTATTACCCTCAGAAGCTAAACCTTCTGGGTTGGCAAAGTTAGACAAAACAATCTGGCCTAGCTGCTGGGTTTGTTCGTTGGAGTAGTTACCCACCAGAGTGCCGTCATCGTTGATCTGGTAGCTCACCAGATCACCTGGCTTATAGCCATTCTGATTAGCCGCCACGATGTTGTTTGAACCGGTGTTCTGCTGCATGGAGTTCAAGAAACTTAGGTCAAATGTTGCTGGCGTTGCACCATTAATCGCCCCGGTCGTTAGGGAATTGGTAGTGCCGCCAGTCAAGATACCGCTGCTGTTAAACACCATAGATGCGCCTTGTTTCACCGGGTTACCCACCACGCTGCTGTCCTGGGTATAAACATCCCAGGTGTTCGCCGTCGTCGATTTAACAAAGAAGACGTTCATATCATGGGCGTTACCCTGGCTGTCAAAGACAGTGATAGAACCTTTTTTGTTGTAGGTGTCTGAATCAGCGGCGCTAAATGGTGTTTTTGCCGGTGTGGTATCGGTGGAGTTCAGGTTGATCTGCATCGATGCGGTGGTGGTCGTTTTCGCAGCCATCAGAGTGTTAGGCACAGAAAGTCCAACCGGGTTTGCCCCTTCCTGGATAGTTGGCGGAGTGCCGGTTGCCGGGTAGCCCGTCAACTGCATACCCTGCATATTCACCAGGTTGCGGTTTTCATCTAATTTAAACTGACCGTTACGGCTGTAATAAACAGAACCGTTGGTATCAACCATACGGAAGAAACCGTTCTGGCTAATCGCCACATCCAGACCGCGCCCGGTGTTGGTAGTTGTACCGTCGTTAAAGTCCTGAGTGATACCCGCAACTTTTACGCCCAGACCCACTTTAGAGCCCGCGAACATATCAGCAAAAGAAACACTGCCAGATTTAAAACCGTAGGTGGCGGAGTTGGCAATGTTGTTACCAATTACGTCGAGGTTGGTGGCCGCAGCATTCAGGCCGCTGACCGCTTGAGAAAACGCCATTTCTTACTCCTGCAAAGGGTTAAAGGCTTAAATAATCTGCCTGATATCGTCGAGAGTGGAGGTACCGTAAGTACCGAGGTCGAGCAAGGTACTACCGTTACTGAGTGTCACACCGCTCACCAACGCAAAATTCAGCGGCTGAGCAACCAGTTGTGTACCGCCGCTACTGGCATTGATGGCGACGTTGTAGGCCCCATCCGGTGCGGTTGTGCCATCCGTCATGCTGCCATCCCAGTTGAAGGTATGGACGCCTGCGCTGAGTGCACCAATATCGAGTGTGCGCACCACTTTGCCGCTGCTGTCGGTAACGGTCGCAGTGACTTTATCGGCCGCTTGCTGCAACTCAACACCAAAAGGTGTAGTCGCTTCACTCCCTGCCAAAATTTTCGAACCAGGGATCATGACACCGTGACCAATCAAGGCGCTGGCCTGCACAGACTGGTTATTGGTCAACTGCCCTGACACTGAACCGAGCGTGGTATTGAGTTTCTCAATGCCACTGACGGTGCTGATTTGTGCCAGTTGAGTGGTCAGTTCATTGTTTTGCAGAGGGTTGGTTGGATCCTGGTTTTTAAGCTGCGCGACAAGCAGCGTCAAAAAACTACTTTGCAGGTCAGCCGAACTGTTACCTGTCACATTATTATTGCTACCCGATAATGCATTAACACCACTGGTCGTGGTGTCATTCATATTAACGGCGATACCCATCAGTCACTCCTTTACTGACCCAGAGTCAGGGTTTTCAACATCATGCTTTTCACTGTGTTGAGGACTTCCACATTGGCCTGATAGCTGCGTGATGCCGACATGCTGTTGACCATCTCTCCCACCACATCTACGTTCGGCATCCGTACATAACCTTTGGCGTCAGCCAGCGGGTTACCCGGCTGGAACACCAGTTTGTCCGGTGCCTGGCTTTCTTCAACACCCGTCACTTTGACGCCACCCGTTTCAGCACCTGGGGCTGCATCAACCTGGAAAATAACCTGCTTAGCGCGATAAGGTTGGCCGTCCGGGCCAGTGGCACTATCGGCGTTAGCCAGGTTACTCGCCGCCACGTTCATACGCTTGGATTGCGCAGTCATCGCGGAGCCAGCAATATCAAAAATATTCAGTAAAGCCATTTATTATTAGCCACCCTGTTGCAGCACCGACATCATGCTCTTAATTTGGCCACCCAGAACCGTAAGGTCAGACTGGTATTTCAGGCTGTTATCGGCAAATTGTGTACGTTCACGGTCCATATCGACGGTATTACCATCCATCGATGGCTGGTCAGGAACGCGGTAGAGAAGATCAAGAGACGGTGCTGAGTGTGTTGCCGCAGGGATATGGCGCGTGGACGTGAGCGCAAGCGCAACACCGCTGCCTTCGGCACGACCCTTTTCCATCACTTTTTTCATTTCACTGGCAAAATCAATATCGCGAGCCTGGTAGCCCGGGGTATCCGCATTGGCGATATTTGCAGCCAGAATTTCCTGACGCTGGGCGCGCAAATTTATCGCTTCTTGCTGAAATCGCAGCGCGGCATCCAGTTTGTCTAGCATGTACCCTCCGCATAATTAGGATTTGTCCGACAGCTTAAAGCTCCTTATGCGTGCGTTATCGTTGGAATAGGCACAAAATGCGTCGCTATTTATCGCCTTGATCATTTCGGTGTGCAGTTAAAATTACTGCCACCTGAACAAGGAGAAGTTTCATGACTGGTCTGAAAACCTGGAGCACAATCGCCCTTTTGTTGGCTTGCCCGTTGGCAAAGGCCAGTATTCTGGATGCACCCTTGAGCCTGTTTTTTCAGCAGCGTCTGGTGGGAATTAGTGACGATGTGTCAGTGAAAGTGAAAACACCTGATGCGCAATTACCCCCCTGCCCACTGCCTGATTTTTCAATGCCGGGGAATAGCCGACTGTGGGGAACCGTGAGCGTTATGGCGAAATGCGGTAACGACAAGCGATACATTCAGGCAGAAGTCCAGGCGACCGGGAATTACGTGGTTGCCACCCAGGCATTACCCCGTGGCAGCGTCATCGACCAAAGCCTGCTACAACTTAAACGTGGACGACTGGATCAACTCCCACCGCGTACCATGCTGGACATAAACCAGGCAAACAAGGCAACGACACTGCGTGACATCGCTCCGAATCAGCCGATTTTGTTGTCGATGGTGCGCCAGTCGTGGCGAATAAAAGCTGGGCAGCAGGTTCAAGTCGTGGCCGCAGGTGATGGATTCAGCGTAAATAGTGAAGGCCGGGCACTGAACAATGCGGCTGTTGCACAAAATGCACGGGTACGAATGAGCTCAGGGCAGATTGTGAGCGGAGTGGTCGACAGTGATGGGAATATTCTGATTAACTTATAATATTCTGTTGGAGTTCAAGAAGGTTTTAAAGATTCTGTGATGACTGCCGATAGTGTATTAACAGATGATAGATATTACCCCTCGATGAGGAAATAATTATGAGCATTGATCGCACGTCTCCTTTGAAACCGGTAAGTACAGTACAATCGCGTGAAACCCCTGAAGCGCCGATTCAACGGAGCCTGCAGGGAAAAAGCACAACACCAAAAAGCACCAATGTGACACTCAGTGACGCACAGGCTAAGTTAATTCAGCCGGGCATCGAGGATATCAATATGGACCGCGTTGAAGAACTCAAAACGGCTATCCGTAACGGTGAACTGAAAATGGATACCGGCAAAATTGCCGATGCATTAATCCAGGAAGCTCAAAGCTATGCTCTAAATAATTCGAGTTCCAGGTAGGCGGCAAGGGCGTTTATCCCGATGAGCTTACTCAAGTAAGAGATTCGGGTAAATGAGTGCAGCCAACGTCCCCTGCAACTTGAAGTATGACGAGTATATTTATCGAGTAAATAATTGCATGAATCGTCTGTTAGAAGTGATGGATCAAATGACTGCGGTACTCAACTCTCTTAAAGAGGTGATGGACGCCGAACAGCAACAATTATCCGCAGGCCATGTCAATGGCAGTGCATTGCAACGTGTAACTGAAGATAAAAGCTCCTTGCTTGCAACGCTTGATTATCTTGAGCAGCAGCGTCGTGCCGCACAGAAAACTGAAACTACACCCAGCATGGATGTTAACCAACGTTGGCAGACGATCACGCAAAAAACTCAACACTTACGTGACATTAACCAGCACAACGGTTGGTTATTAGAAGATCAGTTAGCGCGTAATGAAGAAGCCCTGGCGATACTCAAGCCGCATCAGGAACCGAATCTTTATGGTGCCGATGGGCAAGCGACGACGGTCAGTCGTGGTGGCAAGAAAATCATCATTTAGCCCCGTCAAATTTGAGTGAGGGACTGCCATCAAGGTAAGTCCTCACTTGCTCTTACCTGTCAATTATCATAATGAACACCCAATATCATTGTGAGAAAAATATCCCCCCCTTACTGACGCCCCCCCTCCTGTCTATACCTTTTTTTACGATGAACATAACACTCTGATGATATTAAATGACATATGGCGCTGACTGGCGCACATCTTGCTTCACTCAGGAGATTTAAATAAATCATGATCTTATTCCTGAGGATGGAGACCAAACCATGTCAGAAAGAATGGGTAAGACACCGTTAGGATTGCCCTGTTTGCGCGTTGATGCGCTGGCTAAAGTAACAGGGCAAGCCCGATATACCGACGATATACCGATGACTGGCATGTGTTATGCCAAATACGTTCGCAGTCCGATAGCACACGGTTATGCCCGCGCTATTGATTACAGCGCAACGCTCGAAATCCCCGGCGTTGTCGCCGTCTTTACCTGGCAAGATGTACCTGAAATCGCCTTTGCTACAGCAGGCCACGCCTGGACACTTGACCCTGCGAAGCAAGACGTAGCCGATCGCTTCTTACTCACTCAACATGTTCGACATTTCGGCGATGCCGTTGCTATTGTCGTTGCGCGTGATGAACTCACGGCAGAAAAAGCCGCTGAAACGGTGGTGGTCACCTGGGAAGAATTACCCGTTATCACCTCGCCCAAAGCAGCACTGGCAGCAGATGCCCCTGCTATTCATGAAGGTGGAAATCTGCTCAAACGCAGCGAAGCCTCAACGAACAATCCGATGGCTGCTATAAACGCCGCGGATTATCAATGCTCCGGCAGTTTTAACACTCCAATCGTGCAGCACTGCCATATGGAAGGCGTCACCTGCTTTGCATGGATGGAACAACCCGACCGTATCACCATTGTTTCCAGCACCCAAATTCCGCACATCGTGCGCCGTATTACCGCGCAAGCGCTCAATATGTCATGGTCAAAAATACGCGTAATCAAGCCCTACATTGGTGGCGGTTTTGGTAATAAACAGGATGTGCTGGAAGAGCCGATGGCGGCATTTCTGACGCTGAAACTTGGCGGTATCCCGGTCAAAGTTTTAATCAGCCGTGAAGAGTGTTTCTTCGCCTCGCGTACCCGTCATGCTTTCCATATTGATGCAAAATTAGGTATCTCGACTGAGGGCATCTTAAAGGGTTTCCAGCTGGATATACTGTCCAACACGGGCGCTTATGCCTCTCACGGGCATTCCATTGCCGCCGCTGCGGGCAGTAAAATCTCCTGGCTCTACCCGCGCAGCGCCTATGGTTTCCATGCGACTACTGCCTATACCAACCTTCCTACTGCAGGTGCCATGCGAGGCTATGGCGCACCGCAAGTCATCTTTGCGCTTGAATCATTACTCGACGATGCCGCTTGCACCTTAAACATCGATCCGGTAGATATTCGTCTGCTCAATGCCGCCCGTGAAGGTGATATCAACACCTTGTACAACAGGCCAATTTACAGCGCGGGTTTAATTGAGTGTCTGAAACAAGGCCGTGACAGCTTCGGATGGGATGAGCGTAAAGCTGCCTGTTTGCAAACCAAGGGAGATGTGCGCCGCGGCGTAGGCGTTGCCTGTTTTAGCTATACCTCCAATACCTGGCCGGTAGGTGTTGAAATTGCCAGCGTGCGCTTAGTGCTTAATCAGGACGGAATAATCAATCTTCAAAGTGGAGCCACGGAAGTCGGCCAAGGTGCCGATACCGTATTTGCGCAGATGGTCGCGCAAACAATCGGTATACCTTTCGAAATGGTTCACACGATTTCCACCCAGGATACGGACATCACACCGTTTGACCCCGGTGCATTTGCGTCACGCCAAAGTTATGTCACTGCCCCTGCATTGCGAGAAGCCGCACAAACTTTAAGGCAAAAAATCCTCCATCACGCCTCGTTGATGCTGCATCTTCCTGAAATGAACCTGACGATTACTGACGGCAATATCGTGTTGGAAACGCAACCTGAACACGCGCTTCTGAGCGTGGCAGATCTGGCAATGAATGCTTTCTATCACCCGGAACAAGGTGGGCAACTTTCGGCTGAGTCTTCATTTAAAACCCAGACCAACCCACCAACATACGGCTGCACGTTTGTCGATGTCACCGTCGATATTCCACTGTGTAAAGTCACTATCAATCGCATCTTAAATCTGCATGATTCGGGGCAAATTCTTAACCCTACGCTCGCTGAAGGGCAGGTTCATGGCGGCATGGGAATGGCTATTGGCATGGCACTGTTCGAAGAACTCATCGTTGATGAGCAAAGCGGTGTGGTACGTAATCCTAACCTGCTGGATTACAAAATGCCGACTATGCCTGACCTGCCAGCGCTGGAATGCGCCTTTGTAGATACTTACGAACCGCAGTCGGCTTATGGCCACAAAGCGTTGGGTGAACCGCCGATTATCTCCCCTGCAGCCGCCATTCGTAATGCCGTACGCATGGCGACGGGTGTTGTCATCAACACGCTTCCCCTCACGCCCAAACGTCTGTTTCAGGAGTTTGTCGATGCCGGGCTGATAAAAGGATAAGGCTATGTATGACATTGAAAGTTACCAGCATGCCGATAGCGTAGCACACGCAGTCGCTCTGCTGATGGAAGACGACAAAGCCCGCTTGCTCGCAGGCGGAACGGATGTATTGATTCAACTTCATCATCTTAACCCGCGTTTTCGCCGTATTGTGGATATTCACGATCTGCCTGAATTGCGTGGCGTGACCTGCAACGACACCGGCCATATTCGCATCGGTTCAGGTACGACATTTAACGAGCTCATCGACCATCCGCTAGTACAACAACATCTCCCGGCGCTAGCGTCATCCGCCGCAGTCATTGCAGGGCCACAAATCCGTAATGTCGCCACCTATGGCGGTAATATCTGCAATGGTGCAACCAGTGCAGACTCAGCTTGCCCGTCGCTCATTTACGATGCCGAGCTGGAAATTGCCACACCACAGGGCACCCGCTTTACCTCAATAAACGGTTTTCACACCGGGCCGGGAAAAGTGGCATTATCCGCAGGTGAGCTGCTGGTAGCATTCCATTTCAAACCAGAAAATTACCGTAACAAAGGTGCGGCGAGTTTCAAATATGCGATGCGCGATGCCATGGACATCTCAACGATTGGTTGTAGCGCGTTATGCGAATTAGATGCCAGTCACTTCAAGGAAATCAAACTGGCCTTCGGTGTAGCCGCACCCACTCCTGTACGCTGTACTCATGCCGAACAAGCAGCATTTGGGCAACCGTTAACCCAACAAGCCCTGGCGGCTATCGCGGAAGCGGTCATCAAAGACGTGTCACCAAGAACCTCCTGGCGTGCTGAAAAATCTTTCCGTTTACATCTGATTAGTACGCTAACTAAACGCGTTATCGAACAGGCAGTGAAACAAGCTGGAGGGACTATTAATGAATAGCGACAACGCAATGAACAGTAAAACTATCAACTGCCAGATTAATGGCTCCAATTATCAAATGAGTGTCTCCCCGGCGATGCCGTTATCCGAAGTGCTACGCGCCCAAGGATTTCTTAGTATTAAACAGGGTTGCTGCGTAGGTGAATGCGGAGCTTGTACGGTGCTGGTTGACGGTGTCGCCATTGATAGCTGCCTTTATCTGGCTGTGTGGGCGCAGGGTAAAACTATTCGTACCGTAGAAGGTGAATATGTGAATGGACAACCCTCTCGCCTTCAGCAAGTTTTTGCCAATAGCGGTGCGGTGCAATGTGGGTTTTGCACACCTGGGTTTATCATGGCAGCCAGCGCGCTACTAGCAAAACCGCGCAGCCAGCCTATGACGGTGCTACAAATTCGCCAGGGTCTGGCGGGTAATTTATGCCGTTGTACTGGGTACCAGATGATTGCCGATGCGGTTCACAAGTGCGATTGCGAAGCATAAACCCATGGGGAGTGATTAACGAATCGACTCCCCTTTTCCTCTCGACCTGAATTCGTTTCAGGCGGGGAATAGCTCATACTTCTTAATCTTGCGATACAGCGTGGCAATCCCTATCCCCAGTTCATCCGCGGCCAGTTTCTTACTTCCGTGGCGCACCAACGCTTCGGCAATAAGATTTTTTTCCATATCCTCCAGCGCATGCGTTCCATTGTCAGAAAGGTCACTGTATTCGCTATTTCGTAGCGGATGGGGTGTGGGGATATCAACCACAATACGCTGTTGATTAACGAGGCTGGGTGGCAATAGCGAGGTGGTAATCACTTCACCCGGTGGAACTACGTTTACCAGGTACTCCATCATGTTACTGAGCTCACGCAGATTTCCTGGCCAGTGATAATCCGCCAGCAATATCATGACATTAGGTGCAATGCCAGGATAAACCAGCCCAATGCGTTTGGTGTGCAAATTAAGAAAATAGTGAATCAACAAGGACAAATCTTCTTTGCGCTCCCGCAGCGGTGGCAGTGTTACCGGTATAACATTCAGGCGGTAATAGAGGTCTTCGCGAAACTTCCCTTCGGCAACATACTTTTCCAGATTCTGATTGGTAGCGGAAATGATGCGAATATCGACAGGGATTGGCCTGCTTGCACCGATGGGTTGAACTTCACGAGCTTCAATGGCACGCAACAATTTTGCCTGAATGATTAATGGCATATCGCCAATTTCATCGAGGAAAAGTGTTCCGTGATCGGCGGCCTGAATCAACCCTTGTTTACCATTTGTCGACGCCCCAGTAAAAGCGCCTTTGACGTAACCAAACAGTTCACTCTCCAGCAGTTGTTCCGGAATGGCGGCACAGTTAATCGCAATAAAGGGTTTATCGTTACGATTGCTGAGTTTATGAATCGACCACGCAACCACTTCTTTACCGGTGCCACTTTCCCCCGAAATCATCACACTCGACGGGCCAGGCGCTATGCGGCTTATCAACCGCTTTAACACTTGCATCGGCTGGCACTCACCAATGAGATGTTCAATGTGTGGGACATCGTTGCTTAATTCAGGATTAACAGCCGAGTGTGACTGATGGAATGCCATTAAAAAAATTTGGTTGTCCTGCACGGTATGTAACTGACCAATAATTATTTCGCTGCGGTCATCGAAGGAAATAATATATTGCATATGCCCACTAGAGAAAGAATTCTGAAAAGTGAGTGCGCGTGCAGCAATCGTTTTCCCCATCATCTGCTCATGAGTGGCATTTAATTTTTTTAATGCGACAGAGTTCGCAAATTTTAACTGGTTATTTTTATCAAGGATCAATACACCCTGATCCATATTTTCGGCCAAACTTAACAACATCCGATTTGAGTTGCTCCCACCATTTTGGTCTTCGAGCAATTTTGTTATAAAAATACTAGAAATATGTTGAACGTAATCCGAGAACTCTCGCAAATTGTCTCTTATCCGTTCTTGTTGCTCATAGTTAAGTGCCACCAGACTAATAACGCCAACGCAGGTATTCTGAAAAATAACCGGTGTCCCGAGGAAGGCTTTTTCACGGCAATTATGCTTATCAACGCACTCTTTGCAAAGTGGGTCAGAACCAGACTGGGTAACGACTTTTTCTTTCTTTGTCTCAATGACATACTTCAATAATGGCGCATTAGTATTTAGTTTATGCCCTAAAGACTTTTCATACGGTCCAGTGCCCGCCACGCGAACCAAGTTGATGTCAACAATCTCGATCTCCAGTTGCAACACGCTAGCCAGCATCTTGGCAAACCGGATGATTGTCGGTTGGATCTGCATCAACACCGACTGAGTATTCACGGCCATCATATTCGATAGTCTCCTTTAGAATTAAAGAACCACATCCATTCACAGTCTAATGATACTTCCACTAACCTCATAGACATGACTTATAATATCAATGTGAAAAATGAAAACGTTGACAGCTATCGGTTAATTTCATTTGCTAACAATTAAATTCTTATAAAAACTTACAGTTTAATTATCAAAGTGATAATTCGCCCTTAGTGGTTATCAATTTGAAGGGCTCACTGATGAGAATCCCCAACCCACCCCCAGGATTATCCGGTTATAATTTAATTTTAATTTTTACAGAATTGAAACAAGTCATGATCAATTCATCCAGACCGCATCTCTTTTGCGATTGCGTTCACAAATTCAATTTCTCTTTCTCCATCAATCAGCCATTTCTCTCCATCTGGCATACTTATTGTTAATGAATAAATAGCTCAAACAAATTTGTTGGGTTAATTCTGCACAGTACAGCAGTCCTGCGACCAGTCATTACAAAGGGTGTTTTGATGAAAACGATGAATGATTTAATTAAAGATCTCAGCAAACTTAACTCTCATCTTCATGAAA
>DATERH010000150.1:0-6931 GCA_035271785.1 Buttiauxella sp. | reverse complement strand
GGGATAATCACCTTACCGCTGATCGCCCATTGCGCGTCTTTATCATAGGCTTTGCCACGTTGACGCCAGATCCAGGCATCAATAAGCATATTTCCCGGCCCGGTGTCGAACCCGCGCACTGGCTGATCGGGAATGAGCAGCGAGAGATTAGCGATGCCACCGATATTGAGCACCATGCGATGTTCAGTAGGATGCCCGAGCAACGCCTGATGGAAAGCAGGCACAAGCGGCGCCCCCTGCCCACCGAGCGCCATATCACGGCGGCGGAAATCCCCCACAACGGTGACGCCAGTGCGAGCAACAATTTGGTTATTATCCCCAATTTGCAGGGTATGTGCCGCTTCACCTTGTGGTTCATGCCACACTGTTTGCCCATGACAACCAATGGCAGTGATATCGGTATACGTCAGACCGTGTCTCGTCATCAGGGTTTGTACGGCCTCAGCAAACAATTTACCGAGTCGATTATCAAGTTGACCGAGTTGAGAAAGGGTTAACTGCTGACCCTGACACATTGCCAGTATGGAATTTTTAATGTCCAACGGAATGGGATGGCTGTAACTCGCTTGTTGCGCAACAAGATGTTCATCAATCGCTGCCAGAACGACATCAATACCGTCCAGACTGGTGCCTGACATCACGCCGATATAACGCCCTGATTTCATCAGTTACTCCTGTAAGCTCGCAAAATTATGGATTTAATTTCCCCATAAACTAACATTCAATGTTAGTGATTAATGAATAATTTTTAACAAAATTGCGCCACAAAAAAATTTGAAAGTGTGGTGATACTTTAACTGCAATTGGTTTAAGCGTAGTTAATCCCCGTTTTTTAGTATCAATGCCATAATGCGGCTGAACTTATATTAATTTCAGCACCTAAATACCATATAATTTAGGCATGATGGATGCTCGGTTGGGCGTTTCTAGATGAACAGGAGAGTCATAAATGATTTCACGTATACTGGCAGTCTCGTTAGTGGGTTTAACTTTGGCTGGTTGCGCCAATACCAGCACGCTTTCAGGTGACGTGTATAGCGCCTCAGAAGCCAAGCAAGTTCAAAGCGTAACCTACGGCACATTAGTATCCACCCGACCCGTTCAAATCCAGGCGGGTAACGATTCAAATGTGATGGGCGCGATTGGTGGTGCGGTTTTGGGTGGTTTCCTGGGTAATACTGTTGGCGGCGGTAGCGGTCGTTCACTGGCAACGGCTGCAGGTGCAGTTGCAGGTGGCGTTGCAGGCCAGAGTGTACAGGGTGCAATAAACAAAACCGATGGTGTTGAGCTAGAAATCCGTAAAGATGATGGCAACACCATCCTGGTCGTCCAGAAACAAGGCAAGACCACATTCTCTGCGGGTCAACGTGTAAGAATCGCCAGCAGCGGTAGCCAAACTACTGTGTCGCCAAATTGATGATGTCTGGGGTAACTGACCTGTAGGTTGCCCCACTTTATTTCTGTGATAACAGAATCTTTGCACCAACGAACTTTGCAAAATAGAAAGCCTCACCGAATGATGAGGCCGACTAAAAAAATTACTCTTTTGCCTGTAGATGAACGATGTTTTTTTCCAGGCGATTGATCAGGTCAAGTAACAGCACTTGTTCATCGGTACTTATCCCCAACAAAATCTCATCGCGCGTTTTTTTGATGACCGTTTCCATCTCATTGATGATAGGTTCAGCACGTTCAGTAAGCTTAATGCGTTTCGCTCTACGGTCATTCGCGCAAGTTTGACGCGAAATAAGCCCTTTTTCTTCAAGCTGATCGAGCGTTCTGACTAATGATGGCTGCTCGATACCAATCGCTTTAGCCAACTGAATCTGTGACTGCTCGGGTGGCAACTGATGAATGTTATGCAACGTAACCCAATGCGTTTGTGTCAACTCCAGAGGTTTGAGGCGATGGTCAATCAGAGCACGCCAAATGCGCACCAACCGTGACAAATCTGATCCTAGCGGCGATTCCAATTTCACCTCCTTATAATTAGCTTGCTAAGTTATTATACTGATTTTAGACTATTATGCAGGCATTAATTGAGTAATTAAATCCCTTACTTTTGCTGATGTTATGCAACCAGCTATACTTTTAGTTTACAACTAAGTCAGGGGAAACGGCAGTCATCCCCCGTAATTTAAAGGATTATCTGACGTGAGATTCAATTTTATAACATCAGGCTTGCCTCTTCAGGACTTGGTTGTTGGGGCTTCTATCTACTTTCCCCCTCTTTTTAAAGCAGTCATTCTTGGCTTTTTTATCTGGTTCATTCTGCATCATTTGCTGCGTGACTGGATGTATTCTGGCGATATCTGGCATCCAACATTAATGGATCTATCGTTATTTTCGCTGTCCGTCAGCGCAGGACTTGTCATTCTGGTGGTGTGGTAAAGCTTAATGATGAAAACAATAAAGTACTTTTCCACTCTGCTGATATTCGCTATAGCCATCTTTGTTGGCTGGTTGTTATGGAATTATTACATGCAATCTCCGTGGACGCGAGATGGGAAAGTTAGGGCCGAACAAGTCAGTATCACGCCCCAAGTGTCGGGAACAATTACTCAACTGAATATTGAAGACAACCAATTTGTCAAAGCGGGCACGGTACTGTTCACGATAGATCCCACCCCCTATCACATTGCTCAACTGAACGCAGAGGCGCAGTTAGCCCAGACACAATCTGAACTGGCCAAAGCCAGCAACGAAGCACTACGTCGGAGAAATTTACCCCACAATTACATTTCTGCTGAAGATATGGATACCGCGAATATTCATGTCAAAGCCGAGCAGGCGGCAGTCAAAGCTGCCGAAGCAACACTTGAGCATGCAAAATGGCAAATGACTCAAACTACCGTCAGCGCCCCTGTAGATGGATGGGTAACCAATCTTTCCACCCGTACGGGTAACTACGCGACTATGGGCCAGCCCATATTTGCCCTCATCGACAGCCGCTCTTTTTACGTAGTGGGTTATTTTGAAGAGACTAAACTGCGCCATATCCAGCCAGGTGACACTGCGCAGATAATTCTGTATAGCGGTAATGTACCGCTAAGCGGCACAGTACAAAGTATTGGACGAGCCATTTATGATCAAAGCGTGGAAAGTGACAGTGCGTTAGTAGCAGATATCAAGCCTAATGTCCCGTGGGTGCGCCTGGCCCAACGCGTTCCAGTGCGCATTAAGTTGGATGAAATCCCGCAAGCAATTACGCTGATTTCCGGCACAACTTGCACCGTTTCCATTAAACACTGACCTCGCAGATGAAAATCTCCGCGTTAATATGGCGAAATACCCCTTGGGGGAAAGCGAATGCGGGTCAATGGCGTTACGCAGTGCGTAACGCCATTGCGATGTGTCTCGCACTAACCATCGCCTATTACCTCGATTTAGATGAGCCTTACTGGGCAATGACCTCAGCGGCCGTGGTCAGCTTCCCAACCGTCGGGGGTGTGGTCAGTAAAAGCCTTGGGCGAGTGGCCGGCAGCCTGATTGGTGCGATGGCCTCACTCATTATCGCCGGGAATACGCTCAACGACCCCTGGCTGTTCACTTTCGCGATGGCCTCATGGTTGGCACTCTGTACCTGGAGTTCTAGCCATTTTCAAAACAACGTGGCGTACGCCTTTATGCTTGCGGGCTATACTGCGGCGATCATCGCTTTCCCGATGGTTAATACCGTCGATACCACGCAACTTTGGGATATCACGCAGGCCCGTGTTTGCGAAGTCATCGTCGGTATTTTGTGTGGTGCATTTATGATGATGGTGCTGCCCAGTACCTCGGATGGCACCACGCTGCTTACGGCACTGCGAAATATGCACACACGACTGCTCGAGCACGCATTCATGCTGTGGAAGCCAGAAACGACGGATGCGATTCGTACCGCGCACGAAGGGGTAATCGGGCAAATTCTGACCATGAATTTGCTAAGGATTCAGGCGTTCTGGAGTCATTATCGGTTCCGCCGCCAGAACAATTTGCTTAACTATCTTATTCATCAACAATTGCGCCTGACCAGTGTGATTTCCGGTGTGCGCCGCATGTTAATGAATTGGCCTAATCCGCCTGAAAATTTATGGACTGTTCTGGAGGCCATTATCAAAGAATTGGCGCGGGAAGATGTCCATAAGTACACCGTCGCACGTCTGCTTTCACAGATTGCCCCCCGCTCAGATGATGATTACCGCCATCAGGCTTTCAGGCATCGTCTGCGCTATTTCTGCTGGTTGTATCTCAATAGCAGCCGTTGGATGCGAGAACTGGAAAATGCTTCCCCCATTTCGGTACTGACTCCACCTGTCACCGCTCCGCTGGCTCGCCATACCGATAATACCGAAGCGGTCTGGAGTGCTTTGCGCACCTTTTGTGTCATCACGGTAACGGGTGCCTGGTGTATCAGCACCCAATGGGATGCCGGGAGCGGCGCGTTGACTTTGGCAGCTATCAGTTGTGTGCTCTATTCGTCAGTGCCTTCACCGTTGAATTCCCTGACCTTGTTAATGCGCACGTTATTGTGGCTTTCGGTGTTCAGCTTCTTAGTAAAGTTTGGCCTGATGGTGCAAATTACCGATCTGTGGCAATTCCTGATTTTCTTATTGCCGCTACTGGCAACGATGCAACTCTTGAAGCTACAACAACCCAAGCTTGCTGGCTTATGGGGGCAACTAATTGTTTTCATGGGATCGTTTATTGCCGTAACCAATCCACCAGTTTATGACTTTGCTGATTTCCTTAACGACAATCTGGCAGAAGTCATCGGCGTTGGTCTTTCGTGGGTCGCATTTTCTGTTTTGCGCCCAGGTTCTGACACGCGGAAAGGTCGCCGCCATATTCGTGCGTTGCGCCGTGGTTTCGTCGACCAACTTAGCCGTAAACCGCAGCATGCTGAACACCAATTTGAATCCCTGGTTTATCATCACATCAGCCAGCTTAGTAACAGTAAAGATGAGGTCGCGCGTCGTTGGCTGTTGCGTTGGGGAGTGGTGTTACTTAACTGTTCACACGTGGTGTGGCAACTACGTGGATGGGAAACGCGCTCAGACCCGCTCTCCCAGGTACGTGATGTGTGCATTCATACCCTGAGAGACATCATGAGTGAGCGCGGGGTTCAGCAAAGTTCATTAGCAAGCACATTGCTGGAACTGCAGCGCATATCGGACACACTTTCCCACCATCATACCCCCGCCGCGCGTCAACTTGCCGGGATCATCTGGCGACTCTATTGTTCCCTTTCACAGCTGGAACAAGCGCCACCTGCAGGAAAACTCGCAGGCAGCCGCTGAGTTTATTGAATTACGCCGCAAGCGTATCGCGCTCCACCACCGCCAAGCGGTTTAGGCTGATCGGACATATTATCGCCGTCGACATGCACCATCAGGGCCTTGCCTTTGACTTCCCCAAGGTTTTTCAGGCGTGGTGCCGTGACAGGTTCAGTTGCGCTACCGTCATTATTGACTACCAGCACCGGTAAATCCCCCAAATGCCCAACGCCCATCGGCCCCATATGTTTACCGGTTTTTTCAGGATCAAGATGCCCACCAGCAGCCTCAGCAGCCGAAGGTTTTCCATCTTTCATTCCGGGCTCACAATGACCTTTGGCGTGAACATGAAAACCATGCTCACCAGGAGGAAGTGTTCGAAGATCAGGCGCAAAGACCAGCCCTTTATCGGTTTCGGTTATTTTCACCGTGCCAAGTGAATGGTCAATTCCCTTCGACGTGACGAGATTCATTTGAACTTCAATGCTGGCAGCCTGAACAGCAGCACAACTAAATAGCGTAAGCAAAGCCAGACTCATTCGCATAATATTACCTCCCGGATTGACTTTCAGCCTGTTAAGCATAGGCCATACCTGTCGAATGCTCCGGGAGATCTCCCCTTCATACTTGAAGTTGCATCTGCGTTAGCTATGCTAGCTCTCCCAAATCACTTACCTGAGTAATGTCATTGGGATCCTCTCACTTGCCACCTTGATGCAACTCCAATTATTTTGGATATAACTATTACAGCAGGTTATGGTACGTCGTAACCCAGCGCGGCTTTACGAATGCGGAACCACTGTTGGCGGCTCATATCGAGGCTTAAAGAGTGAATTGCAGAACGGACGCGCTCAATCTTACCGGAACCGATAATTGGCAACGGCTTCGCCGGTAAACGCATAACCCAAGCATAAACCACTTGTTCGATAGTTTCCGCCCCCAGTTCATCGCCCACAGCACGCAACTCATCACGCAACGGTTGGAAAGCTTCATCATTAAACAAGCTCCCGCCGCCCAGGCATGACCACGCCATAGGATGAATACGCAACTGCTGGCATTGATCCAGCGTACCATCAAGAATCGTTGGCTGATGCACTGGGGAAATCTCTACTTGGTTAGTCGCCAGCGTAAACGGTAGACGCGATTGCAGCAGAGTAAATTGCGCAGGAGTGAAGTTCGACACGCCAAAGTGGCGCACTTTGCCGCTCTGATGAAGCGAGGTGAACGCTTCAGCCACTTCGTCAGCATCCATAAGCGGATCAGGGCGGTGAATTAAAAGCAAATCGAGGTAATCGGTCGCCAGTTTTTGCAAAGAAGTGTCAGCGCTGCTGATGATGTGTGATTTGTCAGTAATGTAATGGCCCAGTGCATGGTCTGGATTGGCAGTAGTGGCAATCCCGCACTTAGTGACAATCTCCATTTTCTGGCGAAGGTGTGGTACCAGACGCATCGCATCGCCAAAGGCCGCTTCACACTGATAACCCCCATAGATATCGGCATGATCGGCTGTGGTTATCCCCAAATCGACATGCTCTTCAATAAAGCTGGCCAGTTGACGAGCGGACATGTTCCATTCCATCAAACGCCAATAGCCCATAACCAGGCGAGAAAACTCAGGTCCCTGCGGGGCAATCGTAATGCGCTGTACCATAAAGCCAATCCTCAGTAATAAA
>DATERH010000149.1:0-12635 GCA_035271785.1 Buttiauxella sp. | reverse complement strand
CAGCTTGCGTAAGAAGAGGGCCACGACTATCCAAAAACTTCCCAAAACATCTTGCTGATTTACTAAAAGAGCCTTATCGAAAAAACCTATTCATGGTCTGAATTATACGCTCTTCAGATGTATCCAAGAGTACTCACTTTTGAGTAGGTTTTTAGTGATCTAAATCACATTATCTCAAGGCTGACTCCATTCAGCATGACGGGTTTAGGTTATTGATAAGTATTTAAAATATTTGTCACAGCAAAGTAAAAACAAACTAGCACACTTTCAACAACTGGGTAACAATATTGTTTAATATGGCAATTACTAACAAAAGTAGTTATCTATGCTGCGAAAGAGCATAGCACCAGCAGTCGTTTTCCATTACATTACCGCGGCCTTTGCTACGTTCATTTGCGGAGTTTTTAGTGGCTCAATCCTTATTTGATTTGCCAACCTACTTTAAGTTCTTTATTGGGTTATTCGCGCTGGTAAACCCAGTTGGGATCATTCCCGTTTTTATCAGCATGACCAGCTACCAAACGGCGTTAGCGAGGAATAAAACCAATTTAACGGCCAACCTTTCGGTTGCGATTATTTTGTGGACTTCGTTGTTCCTTGGTGACGGGATTTTACAGATATTCGGGATATCAATAGATTCCTTCCGAATTGCGGGTGGAATTCTGGTGGTGACCATCGCTATGTCGATGATCAGCGGTAAGCTGGGAGAAGATAAACAGAACAAACAAGAAAAATCAGAGAGTGCTATTCGCGAAAGCGTGGGTGTCGTCCCGCTAGCACTTCCCTTAATGGCCGGCCCTGGTGCTATCAGTTCGACTATCGTCTGGGGCACTCGCTACCATAGTTGGAATTATTTAATCGGTTTTACGATTGCCATCGCGATCTTTGCTTTTTGCTGCTGGCTGGTTTTCCGCCTGGCACCATACTTAGTGCGTCTGCTTGGGCAAACCGGCATTAACGTTATTACCCGTATAATGGGGCTGCTTCTGATGGCCTTGGGCATTGAATTTATTGTGAATGGTCTGAAGGCTATTTTCCCAGGCTTATTAAGTTAGTTCTGCTGAAACTAACATATGAAAAAGCAGAATAACTATTCTGCTTTTTTTTGTTAACTTTCCAACAACTTGCTTGAAGCATAAACATCTCTGTTCTTTCCAAAAAAAATCCTTCATAAGGAAATGCTTTGGAAACCGTGTATTAACGAGATGTGCTTTTATCTTCTGTACATAAAACTCACAGTCAATCTGTTATTTCACTCACACTATACAATGATACTTGATGCGGCTTTATTGAGATGATATTAGTTATTAAAGCTTTATTATAGATGAATGTGCTAAAAAATAACCATTTGTTAATTTTTCGTGAATGATGGGTTTGTTTATTTATGTTGCAAGGTAACTCACCAGGTTCAGACTGTTTTTCTTTTGTTTTTTAGAGCGTTAAGTGATTTTGATGTGCTTATAAAGTACCTTCATAAACCTCGCCCTGAAGAGATAAAAGAGAAATGGTTAACAAATTCGCAAAATGTATTGGCGAGAGTTAAGTGCTTTTGATACTTTCCGGTCAACACAATTATCTGAAAAGTGTTTCTTTTACAGATGACTTATCAAAATCAACCTGAGAACAGGGTAGGTTGATTAATAATCGACGGAGAGGGTGCCATGAAGAGCACCTCCCAATAAAGTCGGTGATAGCAAGCAACACAAAAAAGCCTGGCAGTCGCATAACGCTCTTGTGCTGTTAAGGAACCCCCAGAGGGGAAGAGGCTGGCTTTCGGGTCAGTAATTATAATGAGTGGAGTATCAACACAATGTCCATCATCACAAAAAAAAGTCTGATTGCAGCAAGTATTTTAACCGCGCTAATTGTAGGCAATGTGGCCATGGCGGCCGACGTTCCTGCAGGTGTTCAACTGTCTGAAAAGCAAACGTTGATTCGAAATAACGGTGCTGAACCACAGTCACTGGACCCAAACAAAATTGAAGGTGTTCCTGAGTCAAACGTCAGCCGTGACCTATTCGAAGGTCTGCTGATTACCGATCCAAAAGATGGTCACCCAATTCCAGGGGTTGCAGAATCCTGGGATAATAAAGACTTTAAAGTGTGGACCTTCCATCTGCGTAAAGACGCAAAATGGTCTAACGGCGAGCCGGTTACCGCACAAGATTTCGTATATAGCTGGCAGCGTCTGGTGGATCCTAATACCGCCTCTCCTTATGCAAGCTATCCGCAGTACGGCCACATCGTTAACGTTGATGCCATCATCGATGGCAAAATGAAACCAAGCGAACTGGGTGTAAAAGCCATTGACGACCACACACTGGAAGTCACTTTGAGCGAGCCCGTTCCTTACTTCTACAAACTGCTGGTTAACCCAGCGATGTCGCCGGTGAACAAAACCGCCATTGAGAAGTTTGGAGAGAAGTGGACCCAGCCTGCGAACCTCGTTTCTAACGGCGCATACAAACTGAAAGACTGGGTTGTTAACGAACGCATCGTGATGGAGCGTAATACCCATTATTGGGATAACGCCAAAACCGTCATCAACCAGATTACCTATCTGCCAATTTCTTCCGAAGTGACTGATGTAAACCGCTACCGCAGCGGTGAAATCGACATGACCTATAACAACTTGCCAATCGAGTTGTTCCAGAAGCTGAAAAAAGAAATCCCAGCTGAAGTTCACGTTGACCCGTATCTGTGTACTTATTACTACGAACTCAACAACCAGAAAGCTCCGTTTAACGACGCGCGTGTCCGTACCGCTCTGAAACTGGGTCTGGATCGTGACATCATCGTAAACAAAGTAAAAGCGCAGGGCGATCTGCCGGCTTATGGCTACACGCCTCCTTATGCTGACGGTGCCAAACTGACTAAACCTGAGTGGTTCACATGGACTCAGGAAAAACGTAACGAAGAAGCTAAGAAACTGCTAGCCGAAGCAGGTTATTCCAAAGATAAACCATTAACCTTTGACCTGCTGTACAACACCTCTGATCTGCACAAAAAACTGGCTATCGCTGCTGCCTCTATCTGGCAGAAAAACCTCGGTGTGAAAGTGAAGTTAGTTAATCAGGAATGGAAAACCTTCCTCGATACTCGTCACCAGGGTACCTATGATGTGGCGCGTGCTGGCTGGTGTGCAGACTATAACGAACCAACGTCCTTCCTGAACACCATGCTGTCTGGCAGTTCAATGAACACCGCGCATTATAAGAGCCCAGCCTTTGACGCCATCATGGCTGAATCGCTGAAAGCGACCGATGATGCACAGCGCAGTGCTGCGTACGATAAAGCCGAACAACAGCTGGGCAAAGACTCTGCTATCGTTCCGGTGTATTACTACGTGAATGCTCGTCTGGTGAAACCATGGGTTGGCGGTTATACCGGCAAAGACCCAATGGACAATATCTACACCAAAGATATGTATATCATCAAACATTAATGGCAATTCGTGGGGCAAGCTTTACCCTTCATACTTCACGCCGCAGATGCGTTAACTGCACTCATTCACCCCAGCCACATAGTTTGGCTATGTTGCTGGGGATACATGAGCTTGTTGCCCGTCTGCAACGTAAGTTAGTTCGGCTAATTTTTGCCCCATCGTGTCTTATTTTATCGCACTCTAAAGGCACAGCCAGAAGGTACGGGCAATGTTGAAATTTATTCTGCGTCGTTGTCTGGAAGCAATTCCGACACTCTTTATTCTTATAACAATTTCATTCTTCATGATGCGTCTTGCACCGGGGAGTCCATTCACCAGCGAACGCGCACTTCCGCCAGAAGTTATGGCGAACATTGAAGCTAAATACCATTTAAACGATCCGATAACGACCCAGTACTTCAGTTATCTGAAGCAACTGGCTCACGGTGATTTTGGCCCGTCATTTAAATATAAAGATTATTCAGTTAACGATCTGGTGGCCTCAAGCTTCCCTGTCTCTGCAAAGTTAGGCGCAGCTGCATTTATCTTTGCCGTGGTTTTAGGCGTACTCGCCGGAGTCATAGCTGCACTGAATCAAAATACCAAATGGGATTACGCCGTAATGGGGATCGCCATGACCGGGGTCGTTATCCCCAGTTTCGTGGTTGCCCCGTTACTGGTTCTGATATTTGCTATCACGCTTAAATGGTTGCCTGGTGGCGGCTGGAATGGCGGGGCGATTCAATACATGATCCTGCCAATGGTTGCGCTTTCTTTAGCTTATATTGCGAGTATCGCGCGTATTACTCGTGGCTCCATGATTGAAGTGCTGCACTCAAACTTCATTCGTACAGCCCGTGCTAAAGGGTTGCCAATGCGTCGCATTATTTTGCGTCACGCCTTGAAACCGGCTCTGTTACCCGTTTTATCCTACTTGGGGCCGGCTTTTGTCGGTATCATTACAGGCTCAATGGTTATTGAAACCATTTACGGATTACCGGGTATTGGCCAGTTGTTCGTAAACGGAGCGTTGAATCGTGATTATTCTCTGGTTCTGAGCCTCACCATTCTGGTAGGTGCGCTGACTATTCTCTTTAACGCGATTGTTGACGTGTTATACGCCGTTATCGATCCGAAAATCCGTTACTGACACTGGAGTTCGCCATGATGTTGAGTAAGAAAAACAGCGAGGCGCTGGAAAACTTCAGTGAAAAACTGGAAGTTGAAGGCCGTAGCCTTTGGCAAGATGCGCGTCGCCGTTTTATGCATAACCGTGCTGCGGTTGCCAGCCTGATTGTTCTGGCATTCATTGCACTATTCGTGACTTTTGCGCCGATGTTGTCGCAGTTTAGTTATTTTGATACCGATTGGGAAATGATGTCGGCAACTCCAGATATGGCATCCGGGCACTACTTTGGGACAGACTCCTCTGGCCGCGATCTATTAGTTCGCGTTGCAATCGGCGGGCGTATTTCTCTGATGGTCGGTGTGGCTGCGGCGTTGGTTGCCGTGGTTGTTGGGACATTATACGGCTCACTCGCGGGTTATCTGGGCGGTAAAACCGACTCAGTAATGATGCGTTTGCTGGAAATCCTCAACTCCTTCCCATTCATGTTCTTCGTTATTTTATTGGTGACCTTCTTTGGGCAAAACATCCTGCTTATCTTTGTGGCAATCGGGATGGTTTCCTGGCTGGATATGGCGCGTATCGTCCGTGGTCAAACCCTGAGTCTGAAGCGTAAAGAATTCATTGAAGCGGCTCAGGTTGGTGGTGTTTCAACGGTGAATATTGTCGTACGTCACATCGTGCCAAACGTGCTGGGTGTGGTCGTGGTTTACGCATCACTCCTGGTGCCGAGCATGATCCTGTTCGAATCCTTCTTGAGCTTCCTGGGTTTGGGTACACAAGAGCCGTTAAGTAGCTGGGGCGCGTTGCTGAGTGATGGTGCTAACTCAATGGAAGTTTCACCGTGGCTGCTGATGTTCCCGGCAGGCTTCCTCGTCATCACCCTGTTTTGTTTCAACTTTATCGGCGATGGCTTGCGTGATGCCCTCGACCCGAAAGATCGTTAAGGAGTGCCGCGATGAGCACAATTGAAAATTCTGCGGTGGTCACTCCACTGAACGCGACTTCTACGTTGTTGGACGTAAAAGATTTGCGTGTCACCTTCGGTACGCCAGACGGTGATGTAACTGCGGTAAACGATCTGAACTTCAGCCTGAAAGCCGGTGAAACACTGGGTATCGTGGGCGAGTCCGGTTCCGGTAAATCGCAAACGGCTTTTGCTTTGATGGGGCTGCTGGCGGCGAATGGCCGTATTGGCGGTTCGGCAAAATTCAACGGCAAAGAGATTCTGAACCTGCCTGAAAGCCAGCTTAACCGCCTGCGTGCCGAACAGATTTCGATGATTTTCCAGGACCCAATGACCTCACTGAACCCGTATATGCGCGTCGGTGAGCAGTTGATGGAAGTGCTGATGCTGCACAAAAAATTGGGCAAAGCAGAGGCATTTGAAGAGTCTGTTCGCATGCTTGATGCGGTGAAAATGCCTGAAGCCCGTAAGCGTATGCGTATGTTCCCGCATGAGTTTTCCGGCGGTATGCGCCAGCGTGTCATGATAGCAATGGCGCTGTTATGCCGTCCAAAACTGCTGATTGCTGATGAACCGACCACCGCACTGGACGTCACCGTTCAGGCGCAAATCATGACGTTGCTTAACGAGCTCAAACGTGAGTTCAATACCGCGATTATCATGATCACCCACGATCTGGGTGTTGTTGCCGGGATTTGTGACAAAGTGCTGGTGATGTATGCGGGTCGTACCATGGAATATGGCCAGGCTCGTGACGTGTTCTATAACCCGGTTCACCCTTACTCCATCGGCCTGCTTAACGCAGTTCCACGTCTTGATGCTGAAGGCGAAGCGTTGCTGACTATTCCTGGCAATCCACCGAACCTGCTGCGCCTGCCAAAAGGTTGTCCTTTCCAGCCGCGTTGCCCGCATGCGATGGAAATTTGCAACACGGCTCCGCCGCTGGAGCGATTTGGTGAAGGCCGCTTACGCGCTTGCTTTAAGCCAGTGGAGGAGTTGGTATGAACGCCGAGACACAAGATAAAAAAGTCCTGCTGGAAATTGCCGACCTTAAAGTGCACTTTGATATCAAAGACGGCAAACAGTGGTTCTGGCAACCCTCTAAAACGCTGAAAGCTGTTGACGGTGTGACGTTGCGTCTATACGAAGGCGAAACGCTGGGTGTGGTAGGGGAATCGGGTTGCGGAAAATCGACGTTTGCTCGCGCCATTATCGGCCTGGTCAAAGCAACCGAAGGGCGTGTGGCGTGGCTAGGTAAAGATCTACTGGGGATGAATCAGGACGAGTGGCGCAATGTGCGTAGTGACATCCAGATGATTTTCCAGGATCCGCTGGCGTCACTGAACCCGCGTATGAATATCGGCGATATTATTGCTGAACCGCTGCGCACTTATCACCCTAAAATGCCGCGCCAGGAAGTTCGTGACCGAGTGAAAGCGATGATGATGAAAGTGGGCTTGCTGCCAAACCTCATCAACCGTTATCCGCATGAGTTTTCAGGTGGCCAGTGTCAACGTATCGGGATTGCTCGTGCACTGATCCTTGAGCCAAAACTGATTATCTGTGACGAACCGGTTTCTGCACTGGACGTGTCTATTCAGGCGCAGGTGGTCAATCTGCTGCAAAAACTGCAACGTGAAATGGGATTGTCGCTGATCTTCATCGCCCACGATCTGGCCGTGGTAAAACACATTTCGGATCGCGTGTTAGTGATGTATCTGGGGCATGCGGTTGAACTGGGCACCTACGATGAGGTGTACCATAATCCACTGCATCCTTATACCAAAGCATTGATGTCAGCAGTGCCAATTCCTGACCCGGATTTGGAAAGAAACAAAAAGATACAACTTCTTGAAGGGGAGTTACCATCGCCAATAAACCCGCCATCAGGTTGTGTTTTCCGCACCCGTTGCCCAATCGCTGGGCCGGAATGCGCGATAACTCGCCCGGTGCTGGAGGGCAGCTTTAAGCATGCCGTTTCCTGTCTTAAGGTAGACCCGCTATAATCTCGCAGGGCTGGCATGATGCCAGCCCTTTTTGTTTGTGAGATTACTTTTCTTGTGACTACCGCCCGTAAACGGATGTCCCATTCTCTATTTGATCAAAGAACCCGCTCAGGCCGTCGCTTTGAAGCGTTATGCGGCTTATTTGCTTTACTCAGTGTCACTGTCGTCTTTATCGAGCTTCATTTCTGCGCACTTACTCGCGCCAAAGAATGTGGCAAAGCTTGTGGTCTTTTTCACGGCACAGCAGCACGCGTGCAAAGATGTCGTTGATTTCCCCACCGTCGGTATCGGCAAGGCCAATCACCACTTCGGCAAAAAAGTCTGGGTTCAGGTCGAAATCTACATGTTCCTGCCAGTCTTCGGCTGGGTCAAAAAGCTCGGCACCGCCACGCTCTTCAAATTGCAGGTTAAACAAAATCACGTCTGCCGGATCGAGGTTATCGACCGCCAACTCGAGAAAAATATCGTAAGCCTGCTCGAGAGTTTCATCTTCTGTCAGGCGATTGTTCAGATCCATGTCTATTTCCACTTATCGAGTGCTGTTGCGCCACGTTTTACAGCAATGGGCTAAAGAAGTAAAACAGTCGCTCTACCACGCGCTGCCACATTGGACGCTTTACCCACAAACGCTGGTCTAGCAAGTGTGAGCGTGAGATATAATCGTCCTGTACCGCAGCAAGGTCGCTGGCAAAACCTGAGTCATCAATAACCAAAGTTATCTCAAAATTAAGCCACAAGCTGCGCATATCCAGATTCACGGTACCGACTAAACTCAATTGCCCATCAACCAGCACACTCTTGGTATGCAGCAGACCGCCTTCGAACTGGTAAATTTTTACCCCAGCAGCCAACAGCTCAGTAAAGAAAGCGCGGCTTGCCCAGCCTACCAGAAGCGAGTCATTTTTATGCGGAACGATAATACTCACGTCAACGCCACGTTGTGCTGCGGTGCAAATTGCATGGAGCAAATCGTCACTTGGCACAAAGTAAGGGGTCGTCATAATCAAATATTCACGCGCAGCATAAACCGACGTCAAAAGCGCCTGATGAATTAAGTCCTCAGGGAAACCGGGACCCGACGCAATGGTGTGAATGGTGTGCCCAGTGGCTTCTTCAAAAGGCATAATATTTGCGTCTGGGGCTGGCGGTAAAATACGTTTACCGGTTTCTATCTCCCAGTCACAGGAATACACAATGCCCATCGCAGTGGCGACCGGGCCTTCCATACGCGCCATGACATCGACCCACTGCCCGACGCCTGCATCTTGCTTAAAGAAGCGAGGATCAACCAGGTTCATGCTGCCGGTGTAAGCGATGTAGTTATCAATCATCACCATTTTACGATGCTGGCGTAGATCCATCCGGCGCAGGAACACACGCATAAGATTGACCTTCAGTGCTTCCACCACTTCCACGCCCGCGTTACGCATCATGTTTGCCCACGGGCTGCGAAAGAATGCGACGCTTCCCGCAGAGTCCAACAATACGCGGCAATGGATACCACGGCGTGCGGCGGCCATAAGTGATTCTGCTACTTGATCGGCTAAACCACCCGGTTGCCAGATGTAAAACACCATCTCGATGTTATGACGAGCCAGCTGAATATCTCGAATCAACGAATGCATCGTTTCATCACACGTCGTGAGTAACTGGAGTTGATTGCCTTTAACGCCACCAATCCCCTGGCGACGTTCGCACAGCTGGAATAGCGAAGTGGCGACTTCACTGTTTTCTTCGGCAAAAATATGTTTACAACTTTTAAGGTCATTTAGCCACTTGGCAGTGGAAGGCCACATGGCGCGGGCGCGTTCTGCGCGGCGTTTACCCAGATGTAATTCGCCAAATGAGAGATAGGCGATTATCCCGACCAGCGGAAGAATATAAATGATAAGAAGCCATGCCATGGCTGATGGAACTGCACGACGCTTCATCAAAATTCGCAACGTCACGCCGGCTATTAAGAGCCAGTAACCTAAAATTATCAGCCAACTAAAGACTGTATAGAAGGTTGTCATAGTTCAAAAATCCTTTAGAAAACGTATGCTTTTGAGTTTACGCACAACAGCCATTGGTTGACACTAAAACAAAACTATACCCAAAATATTTTGAGTTGCTGGACATAAGGCAACGCACCAACATTTTAAAGTATGACGCGTATCAGCGTAAAACGGCTGGTCTGTAGGGCAGAAGGCTCTATAATGTCGCGTCTTAAATACAACCCGAGTCGTAAAAATGAGGCGTAGTAGAACTGAGGTCGGACGGTGGCGTATGCTTCGTCAGACACAACGGCGCAGATCGCGTTGGCTGGAAGGTCAGTCACGCCGCAACATGCGCATTCACGCCATCAGAAAGTGCCAGGTAAACCGCCAACGAAATTCCTTGTTGTTTGCCATTCACGATCAATGGGTGTCGTAAAATCTGGGCACCGCTTGCGGTGCCCAGTCATTTTGTCGCGCTAAAGTCAGACTGTTTTGGGCGTGCTAGTATGCGGCGCAATGACGTGGCGAGTAGGAATATACAAGCAGGGCGGGTAACGGGAATTACGAGAAGTGCATGGCCAGTAAAATAATGAGTACCGTGACTACGGCAACGGCAACAATCACCCAAGGATGATTGGCAAGCCAGCGATTCCAGCGGGCTTCCTGATTACCCACCGATTGCTTATGTTGCTCATAAGACTCATCAAAAAGACCCATCAAAATTTCCTGATAATTTCAATAACAGTGCTGAAAGTGACGTGAGGTTATCACTGTCATTGAAATTGAGGAACGTAAAAAGCATCTCAAAGTACTTAGCAGAAAAGAGAGGACTTTATGAGCAATCTAAGCATTGAAGAACTCGAACAAATTCTTGTCACCAACCACGTGCAATGTGGCGATGCCGCAGCAATGGCCAGAGAACTTATCGCTTCTCGGCAGCGAATTGCAGCGCTAGAGAATCAGTTATCTATTTCTGTGCGCCTTCCATCCTGCAGTTCAAGTCCCGTATGTGAAATCGAAGCGGGTTATGCGAATGGTATTAATGACAGCAAAGAAGCGATACGCAGGGCTGGTTATCTGATTGAAGGAGATGAGTGATGTTTCATCATCTGAGCATTGAAAATGCGATCCTCTACGTCATCCCCGTAACAATGAGAAGCGCCAAATATGGCACCAGATTGAACAATAAAACCCCGATTTTATAGATGCTGATCCCTAAGTAATGGATGGCATCAAAGCGCTCTTCTGAGATGCGGAACCATCGACTGTGCAACCGAAACATCCAACCGTGGGCAAACACAAAAGCGGTAAACCACCACAGCAGAATGAGATAGTTAATGGCCAGACACCAGAGCAGGAATGTCTTGAGGGTGTGCAAGTCCATAATAACGTCCGGTGGTAAAAGTGAGAGGGCTGGGATCAGACGATTCTGCTCCCGAATATACTTTCTACCTGGGCAAAGCGGCTCCTTCTGAGGGAGCCGTTAACTTTTTAGATGATA
The DNA here is from genome assembly GCA_035271785.1 of Buttiauxella sp. GTDB lineage: Bacteria > Pseudomonadota > Gammaproteobacteria > Enterobacterales > Enterobacteriaceae > Buttiauxella. Next base: position 1,632 of record DATERH010000149.1, on the reverse strand, counting down.
CATTTTGCCTTGTGATAGCACTTTATTTGTAGAGGGTGGCTTCTCCGTAGACCTGCCCATCATCATTACTCTCAGTGACGATCGTATAGGCTTCTGCACCGTTGAATAATGCTTCCGATTTAAGGGAGTTTTCCACTTCTTCAATAGTGTTTCCCTTTGCTGTGATGGTGCCGAGCTCTTGACTATAGGAAGTTCCATCGACGAGAGTATCAACAGCCAGAGTCGTTATCGGAAGGGCTATCAGGACCGCAGCTACTGAAAAATAAAGTAAATTTTTCATCATTACATCCTCCAGGCTTATGAGTGATTAAAATCCATCACCCTCATAAAGTGTAGGTGTAATGGCATGGCAATAAAGTGAAAAAATGATGGGATGATTCTCATTTTGTTGATGCTAAAACATGACAAATTTACTGTTTTGATTTTTATTCGGACACACAGGGCATAAAAAAGGCACTCAAAATACAATGTGTATTTATTTGTGCCCTTTGTGGATTTCATTAATCAATATGTAATTTCAACTAATTGATTTTTATTGAATAAATAATGAATTAGAAGACCTTTTTGTAAGGTTTGATCGCTACGTGCTTATAAACGCCTGCGGCGATATAAGGATCGGCCTCGGCCCAGGCTTGGGCATCTTCAAGTGAGGCAAACTCCGCAATCACCGTTGAACCGGTAAAACCTGCGGCACCCGGATCATTGCTATCAACAGCAGGCATTGGCCCTGCGGTTAACAGGCGACCTTCATCGCGTAAAAGTTGTAGACGTGCCAGGTGGGCAGGGCGTACAGCTAGCCGCTTTTCGAGAGAGTCGGCATTATCTTCCGCATAAATAACATACAGCACGTGAGCACTCCTTATTGATATGGGGGTTGTAAAATACGGTAAGTGAATGGAGCTAAGACTGCAATTGAAAGATAAACAAGATGTTAAATCGCGTTCACGAATGGGGTGAAATCCAGCGCCTGGCACGAAAAAAAACGACTTTATACGATGCGTTGTTGAATATGATTGCTATTTGCATTTAAAATTAACGCCTGTTTAAGACACCTAAGCCATTATGACGTCAATGACCCTTGATTTACCTCGCCGCTTTCCGTGGCCGACCGCACTTTCTGTCGTGCTTCATGGTGCTGTTGTCGCGGGGTTGCTCTATACCTCGGTACATCATCAGGTTATTGAGTTGCCAGCGCCCGCACAGCCTATTAGTGTCACGATGGTGACACCCGCTGAGTTGGAACCCCCACAACCTGAAGTTGTGCAGCCGCCGCCTGAACCGGTAGCAGAGCCTGAGCCAGAACCGATTCCCGAGCCGCCAAAAGAAGCGCCGGTCGTTATTCATAAGCCAGAGCCGAAACCCAAGCCTAAGCCAAAACCGAAGCCGGTGAAAAAGGTTGAGCAACCTAAGCGTGAAGCAAAACCGCTTGAACCGCGCACGACGGCTCCGGTAACCAACACGGCACCTGCGCGTCCGGCACCGGTTGCTAAGACGGCACCTGTGACGTCGACCGCTCCAGTGGTGACAGGCCCGCGTGCGCTTAGCCGTAATTCGCCTCAGTATCCTTCGCGTGCACATGCGTTACGCATTGAAGGTAAAGTGCGAGTGAAGTTTGATGTTGGTCCAGATGGT
>DATERH010000148.1:0-4330 GCA_035271785.1 Buttiauxella sp. | reverse complement strand
AACAAAACGGTGAGGTGTCCGAGTGGCTGAAGGAGCACGCCTGGAAAGTGTGTATACGGCAACGTATCGAGGGTTCGAACCCCTCTCTCACCGCCACATTTAAAGAAGAGCCCGCATGAAAATGCGGGCTTTTTTTCGTCTTTATTTCACCAAAACAGGCAAAAAAAAGCCCGAACCTATGTTCGGGCATGACAGTTTTAATCAGACTTTCGTTTGCTAAATCGCTCTCGTATCACCACGAAGAACACCGGCACAAAGAAGATGGCCAACAGAGTTGCGGAAAGCATCCCACCCATCACGCCAGTGCCGACGGCATTTTGCGCTCCACTCCCCGCGCCACGGCTCAGCACTAAAGGCATCACCCCCAGAATAAACGCCAGTGACGTCATCAGAATTGGGCGCAACCGCATACGCACCGCATCCAGCGTGGCTTCAATCAAGCCTTTACCTTCTTTCTCCATCAAGTCTTTGGCGAACTCGACAATCAATATTGCATTTTTCGCCGACAAACCGATGGTGGTCAGCAGCCCCACCTGGAAATAAACGTCATTGTTCATACCACGCATCACCGCCGCTAACAGCGCCCCAACCACACCAAGCGGTACCACCAACATGACCGAGAACGGTATCGACCAACTTTCGTATAACGCCGCAAGACACAAGAACACTACGACCAGAGAGATGGCATACAGCGCTGGCGCCTGGTTTCCAGAAAGCCTTTCCTGATATGACATTCCCGTCCAGTCATAACCGATACCGGAAGGGAGTTTCGAGGCGAGCTGTTCCATTAATACCATTGCCTCACCGGTACTTTTACCCCCAGTTGCCTCGCCCAAAATTTCCATAGAAGGCAAACCGTTGTAGCGTTCCAGGCGCGGTGAACCATACATCCAGTGAGAAGTTGAGAACGCCGAGAGCGGGGCCATTTGCCCGTTGCTGCCGCGCACATACAGATTATTAATATCCTGTGGCAACATACGGAAACGCGCATCAGACTGTACATACACCTTTTTCACACGCCCGTTATCGATAAAATCGTTTACGTAGGTACCACCCAATGCGCTGGCAATTGTCTGGTTGATATCCGCAAGACTAATACCGAGAGACTGGGCTTTTTCCTGATCGATTTCGAGCTTGTATTGTGGCGTATCCTCAAGACCATTCGGGCGAACACGCGTCAATACATCGGGATGTTTTGCCACCATGCCCATCAATTGATTTCGAGCCTGCGTCAGTTGTTGATGCCCAAGGTTTGCCTGGTCGATAAGCTCGAAGTCAAAGCCCGTCGCCGTACCCAGCTCGATGATAGCCGGTAAGTTAAACGGGAATACCAGGCCGTCGCGAATCTGGCTGAACGCTTTGGTAGCACGTTCCACGATGGCACCGACACCATTTTCTGTTCCCGGTCGGTCTTCCCAGGGTTTCAAGCTGATGAATGCCAAACCCGCGTTTTGCCCCTGCCCGCTGTAGCTAAAACCGTTAACCGTAAACACAAAGTCGACATTGGCTTTTTCAGTATTGAGATAGTAATGCGTAATCTGATCGAGCACTTTCTGTGTACGCTCCTGCGTCGCACCTGCGGGTAGTTGCACCATCGTCATAAACACCCCCTGATCTTCATCGGGCAGGAAGGAGGTCGGCAAACGTAAAAATAGCACCGCCATTCCGATAACAATAATCAGGTACAGCAGCAGATAGCGCCCGGTACTGCGCAAAATATGGCTCACGCTATCGGTATAGTGATTCGCACTTTGGTTGAATTTATGGTTAAACCAACCAAAGAAACCAGTTTTTTTATGCGTCTGCGGATCCACCGGCTTTAGCAATGTGGCGCACAGCGCGGGAGTCAGGATCAACGCCACCAACACCGACAACGCCATCGCCGACACGATAGTAATGGAGAACTGACGGTAGATTGCCCCTGTCGACCCACCAAAGAATGCCATCGGAATAAACACCGCCGACAGCACCATTGCTATCCCAACCAACGCGCCCTGGATCTGGCCCATCGACTTCTTAGTGGCCTCTTTCGGTGAGAGATGCTCTTCTGCCATCACGCGCTCAACGTTTTCCACCACCACAATGGCGTCGTCCACCAGCAGGCCTATCGCCAGTACCATGCCAAACATGGTGAGCGTATTTATCGAATAGCCAAATGCCGAGAGCACGGCAAAAGTCCCAAGCAGAACAACGGGCACCGCGATAGTCGGGATTAATGTCGCACGAAAGTTTTGCAAGAAGAGATACATCACCAGGAAGACCAGGATGATGGCTTCGAAAAGCGTTTTCACCACTTCATGAATGGAAATCTTCACAAACGGCGTGGTGTCGTAGGGATAAACAATCTTCATACCGTGCGGGAAGTAGGGCTGCAACGATGCCAGTTTCGCTTTGATACCCGCAGCGGTATCCAGCGCATTTGCTCCTGTCGCAAGCTTAATACCCAGGCCCGCAGCAGCCTGGCCATTTATCTTCGCCACCACATTGTAGTTTTCACCGCCTAACTCAATGCGTGCCACATCGCTTAAATGCACCACAGAGCCATCCGGGTTCACTTTCAGCGTAACTTTGCCAAACTCGACCGGATCGCGTAAACGGGTTTGCGCGATGATGGACGCATTAAGCTGCTGGTTTTTAACCGCAGGTGTCCCACCCAGTTGCCCGGCCGCGATCTGGTCATTCTGTACTTTAAGCTGGCTAACGACGTCGCCTGGGTTGAGTTGATATTTGTTCAACGCATCCGTATTTAGCCAGACACGCATTGCATACTGCGCTCCGAATAGTTGCACATCCCCCACCCCGTTAGTCCGGCTAATCGCATCTTTAATATTCGAGGCAACATAGTCGGAAATGTCATCCTGGGTTAGCGTGGGGTTATCGGAGATAAAACCGGCTACCAGCAAAAAACTGCTGGAGGATTTTTTGACACTGATCCCCTGCTGCTGCACCTCCTGCGGTAACAGCGGCATTGCCAGTTGCAGTTTGTTCTGTACCTGAACCTGCGCGATATCCGGATTGGTGCCTGATTTAAAGGTCAGAGTAATAGTCACACCACCTGCCGAGTCACTGGTGGAAGACATGTACATCAGGTTATCGATACCGTTCATGTTCTGTTCGATAACCTGCGTCACGGTATCCTGTACGGTCTGAGCGTCTGCGCCAGGGTAGGTCGCCGTCACGGCAACGGCCGGTGGCGCAATCGTCGGATATTGCGCAACAGGCAGCTTGAAGATAGCCAGCGTACCGGCAATCATTAAAATAATCGCCAGTACCCAAGCAAAGATTGGTCGTTCAATAAAAAACTTAGCCATTGTCCAGAATACCTTAGCGTGTTTGAGCGGCAGCGCTATCTGGCACAATCTGGACAGTCACTCCAGGACGCACACGTTGAAGACCGCTGACAATGACTTTGTCGCCCGACTGAACCCCTTTTGTCACAAGCCATTTATCGCCAATCGCCTGTGACGCAGTCACTTCACGCACTTCGGCCTTGTTATCTTTTGCGACCACCATCACCGTTGCGTCGCCGCGTGGGTTACGCGTCACACCTTGTTGCGGCACCAAAATCGCATTTGGCTGGACACCTTCGTCAATTTTCGCCCGCACATACATGCCCGGCAGGAGTTGATGTTGAGGATTTGGGAACACCGCACGCAGAGTAATAGAGCCGGTGGTCTGATCCACCGTCACATCAGAGAACTCAAGCTCACCGTTGAGCGCATACGGTTGGCCATCTTCCATCATTAATTGCACTACGGTCTTGCCGTTCGATTTCTTCAGGCTTCCCTGTTCAACCGCCCGCTTGAGCTGCATGAAATCGTGACTCGATTGGGTGACATCCACATAAATTGGGTCAAGTTGCTGTACCGTCGCCATTGATGAAGCCTGGCCATTGGTAACCAACGCCCCTTCGGTGACATTCGACTTGCCAATGCGCCCGTCGATGGGCGAGGTGACTTTGGTGTAGGCGAGATTAATACGCGCATTTTCTACTTCAGCTTTCGCGGCGGTCACTTCGGCATCCGCTTGCTGGGCAGTGGCGACGGCCTGATCATAATCCTGCTGGCTGATGTACTTCGTGCCAAGCAAAGGGACGTAACGTTTCACGGTTAAATGCGCAATATTTGCTGCGGCCTGAGCCTTGGCAAGCGAACCTTGGGCACTGTTCCACGCGGCCTGGTACGGGGCGGGATCAATCTGATAGAGGGAATTTCCGGCTTTGATATCGCCGCCTTCAACAAAGTTGCGCTTTAGGATGATACCGCTCACCTGCGGGCGAACTTCAGCGACACGAAAAGCGTCGGTACGCCCTGGAAGTTCAGTCGTCACA
>DATERH010000147.1:0-8281 GCA_035271785.1 Buttiauxella sp. | reverse complement strand
GCTGAAGGCACAATATGCCACCAGTCCCCTTGAGCAAGCACAGGCGTGAGTTCGGCGTTTTTGGCGAATACTGCACAGGCAATGGAAAAAAGAAGGTGACCTTCCGCCGTCATGATACTACCTGGATGAAAACTGTCGATTCATACAGTATAGGGATTTTATACAGTGGACGGAAGAGGTGACGGCGTAACATTTTGCAACCGTCGGTTTCCCCGGCGGCAGCATATTTAGCGGGCTAGCCAGCCTCCATCGACGGCAATGGTGAAGCCGTTGACATAATCGGAAGCGCTGGAAGCAAGAAATACAATCGGGCCTTGTAGGTCAGAAGGAAGTCCCCAGCGTCCTGCAGGAATACGGTCGAGAATTTCCTGGCTGCGCACTTCGTCATCACGCAGTTGTTGAGTATTGTTGGTTGCCATGTATCCCGGTGCGATAGCATTCACATTGATCTTGTGTTGCGCCCATTCGTTTGCCAGCAGCCGCGTGACACCGAGCACAGCACTTTTGGATGCGGTATAAGAAGGGACTCTGATACCTCCCTGGAATGACAGCATAGATGCGATGTTAATGATTTTGCCGCCGTTGCCTTGTTTAATGAATTGTTTGGCGACCGCCTGAGAGAGAAAGAACACCGACTTGATATTCAGGTTCATGACGTCGTCCCAGTTTTTCTCACTAAATTCCAGAGCATCTTCCCGGCGAATGGTTCCTGCGTTATTGACGAGGATATCTATTTTCCCCATACCTGTGACCGCCTGGGCGACTATCTCAGATATCGCGTCTTGTTGGCTTAAGTCTGCCTGGATGGCGAGAAAGCGGCGTTGCAAATCTTGCACTTTCTGCGCCGTTTCATGCGGGATCTTGCGGCTGACACTGACGATGTCGCAACCAGCCTCGGCAAGGCCAATCGCCATTCCCTGACCCAGGCCGGTGTCACAACCCGTGACGATAGCGACTTTGCCCTGGAGATTAAAATTATCGAGAATCATAGTTACCCCGGTATCCGGAAATGCGCATTTGCGCGTGTTTGTACCCGTCATACTTCAGGCTGCATGTGCGTTGACTCACCCCTTCGGGATCAGCGCAAGCACTGTTCTAAAACGCTTTGACGTTTTAGTCCCGCAACTCGAATTATTTTGGATAGATAAAGAGTAGATACGATAATGTGGAAATTCAAATGTTTTTTGAAACGCCGTTTTAAAAAAATGGATATGATATGGTTTTAAGAAAGATGCGGGTAGCCCCGCATCTTAATAGACTAGCCAATCAGGTGTTCAGCGCGTAGTTCGGTCAGCGAGGTCAGTTTGGTATTCGCGAGGCACCAGCGCACGTCGTCGCGGTTCTCTTCGGCGGGAACCACAATAGAACGCATGCGTGCAGCTTTGGTCGCAATCATGCCATTCACTGAGTCTTCTAGCGTCACACAGGTCAGTGGATCGACACCCAGTTTAGCGGCGGCGTCTAAATAAACCTGCGGATGGGGCTTACTGTAAGGCAGATGTTCTGCTGAGGCGATAGCATCAAACTGGGAGCGTAAGTCGAACATTTCCAGAATACGCTCAAGCATGTGCAGAGGTGAGGCGGAGGCTAGACCCACTTTCAGACCTTGCGCTTTACACAGCGCAACCGCTTCACGCACACCTGGCAGAATAGGGCGAGTCTCTTCAACCAATGTTATGGCACGGGTAATGACGCGGTTTGTGACTTCTTCACGCGACGGGCCATTCCACGGTTGCCGAGCAAACCACAGTTCGACAACCAGGTCGATACGTAAACCAAGAGTGTCAGGGAGTTCAGATCGGCGGGAAATATCCACACCAATGCTGGCCAGTACATCCAGCTCAGCCTTGTCCCATAACGGCTCCGAATCAATCAGTAAACCGTCCATATCAAAAATTGCAGCTAAAGTTTGGCGAGTTACAGCCATGTTTTGACTCCTGTCAGTGTGCATTACCAATACCCTTCATATTTCAAGTTGCATGTGCATTGACTTTCCTCGCTCACACCAGTCACTTACTCAAGTAAACTCCTGGGGATTCCCTGTGTCGCCGCCTTCCTGCAACTCGAATTATTTTGGGTATATAAGATCCCTTATGAATAGCTGGAATTATGGGAGGATGCCACTGCTTTGTGAAAATCGCCCGTAAAGCTCAGGCGAAATCACCTCAGACGAGGTAGACTTTGTGTGTACAAGTTACGTCTTATACAAGGGGAACGAATGACGTATCAACAAGCTGGACGCATTGCCGTACTCAAACGTGTGGCTGGCTGGGTAATTTTCATCCCGGCGGTGATTTCAACACTGATTTCAATTTTGAAGTTTATGAATGCGCACAGCGAAAAACAGGCTGGGATTAATGCTGTGATGCTGGATTTCGCTCATGTCATGATTGAGATGATGCGTTTTAATACGCCATTCTTAAATTTATTCTGGTACAACTCGCCACAACCGGACTTCCACCAACAGGCTAATATCCTGTTTTGGGTCATCTACGTGTTGATTTTTATCGGCCTTGCGCTACAGGCATCCGGTGCACGAATGAGCCGTCAGGCGAAGTTTCTGCGTGAAGGGGTACAGGATCAGTTAATACTGGAACAGGCGAAAGGCCCGGAAGGGTTAAACAAGGCACAGATAGACGCGAAAATCGTAGTGCCGCGACACACCATTTTCCTGCAAATTTTCCCGCTCTATATTTTGCCAATCATTATTATCGTTATCGGTTATTTCTTCTTTTCTTTGCTGGGCTTTATCTGACAAGACCGCTCTCCTGAAGATGGAGAGCGGGTAATGCTTCGCTTCAGTGGGCAACTAAATAGAACAGCCCGGTCAACGCGGCACTCATCAGATTTGACAGCGTGCCCGCCAGAATGACTTTTGCGCCCATTTGGGCGATAAAACTTTTCTGTGCAGGCACAATTCCCCCCAGTACGCCAATCAGTGCCGCAGGTGCTGACAGATTAGCAAATCCAGCCAGTGCCATAATCACAATAATTTGCGAGTATTCGGAGAGTTCCGGCTTGAGTGAGATAAAGCTGGTATAGGCCACGAACTCATTGAGCACCAGCTTTTGCCCAAGTAAACTCCCAACTTGCAGCATCTCGCTTCCAGGCACACCCAGCAGCCAGGCAATGGGGGCGAAAAGATAACTAAATATGAGCTGTAGCGTGATGTTAGCGATGCCGAAGAGATCAAACACCCAACCCAGCAGACCATTGACCATTGCAATTAATGCGATTAATGCCAGCAGCATAGCACCGACATTCACCGCTAACTTCAGGCCGGAGATAGCTCCGTTAGTCGCCGCTTCAACAATGTTAATCGGCCTTTCTTCATGGTTTTCATTTTCAACGTGAATATCGGCAACTTTGTCTGGTTCGGTTTCCGGGTAGAGAATTTTTGCCATTAATAACCCGCCGGGTGCGGACATAAAGGAAGCGGCAACCAGATAACGCATTTCAATCCCCATGCTGGCGTAACCGACCAGAACCGATCCGGCGATGGAAGCAACGCCGCCGCACATCAAGGCGAAAAGTTCTGAGCGTGTCATTTTTGGGGCGTAGGGGCGCATAAGCACGAATACATCGGTGTTACCGGCAAAAATATTGGCCGTGGCTGCCATGGATTCTGCGGGGCTGGTTTTTAACAACTTATGAATTCCGGTGCCAATAATACGGGTCACCCATTGCATAATGCCGAGGTAATAGAGCACGGAGAAGAGTGCTGACATAAAGATAATGATCGGCAAAACGTGAAAGGCGAACAGGAAGCCCATTTTAAAGCGGCCTAAATCACCAAACAGAAAGTTAATCCCCTCTGATGAATAAGTCAGCACCCCGGAAAGGCTGTTAGAGATGGCAAGCAATATTTTCTCGCCAGCGGGAACATAAAGTATGAATGCTGCCACTGATGCCTGAATAGTAAAAGCACCAATGACCGTGCGTAACTTAATGGCTCTGCGATTTGACGAAAATAGCAGTGCGATGGCCAGCAAGACAAGAATACACAGGCAGAGAATAAGTATGCGCATGTTTATTCCTTATCAGCATCGATGATTTTACGAAACAGATCTTTAAACAGATCGTCGCGCTCAATAAATTTCACTACCCGAATCTGGTGTCGGTGGTTATCGAAACTCCAGTTTAGGTCGTCATTTATCAGTGGGGCAGGTAGATACTGGCAGGTAAACCATTCAGGATTAAGGACATAACCCACGGTGGTGATGTCCCAAATAACTTTGCGCGAAGCGAAGCCAATCCACGGGCAGCGCGGTGCAATCTCAGCAATATAGTTGCCAAGACGGCTGGTATTGAAAAAATAAAATTGTAATTCGGGTACCGAAGTTGCCATACAGTTGGCGACGCCAAAGCAGGGGATTTGCGTGAGCGCAACACCGCTATCAAACAGTACTCGACTGGCGACAACATCCTGCATGAGATTAAATTCCTGATTATCCTTCCAGTCATAGCTGTTGCCGCCAAGCCAGATAACATGGATTTTATGGATAATGTCAGGGGCCGCAAGAAGGGCGTTTGCCACATTAGTTGGCGCGCCAATACAGAGAACATGAAGAGTTTGAGTCGCGGCCCGAGCGCGAGAAATTAAATCTTCCATGGCTGGTGATGTTTCTGAGCTTTCACTTCCAGTCAAATACCGCGTAGACCCTCTTAAGATTACGGGGAGCGGTTGTCGGAGTGGGAGTTTCTCGAATACCCGGTGGATTTCCTCATAGCTCAATTCCATGCCAACGGCAGGATTATCAACATAAGTGTGAGAATTGCCTTCGCCAAAAAAATGGTTAGCAAACGGGGCAGCATAGACGGCTTGAAGGTCGATACGCTCGGGGTGCAGGTATGCCCAGGCGATGGCTATTTGGTCGTCAATTTCATTATAAGTATCGCTATCAATCACGACAGGAATGACGCAGTCGGAAGGAATAGACATCAGTGTTATACGTTGTACTGGTGTGAGTTCTGGCCATGGTGAGTTTTTCATATAAAGAGATTCCGTAAGTTAAAAATCATAAGCCAGGCGATAAATTAAAATATCTCCGTAACCATCGGCCCCCAACTTGTTATAGAAATAACGATACATAACGGTTGTTGAAATATGGTGGGTTAATTTCCATGTGAGATTTATCCCGCCGTTTAAACCTTCGCGACCCGAGTTATTGGCTGTGTAATCGTCGTTACGATCTAGCTCTATTTCATTCCAGTTAGTAAAGAGTAAATCCTGCTTGAACAGCGTGAAGGCATAACCTGCATTCCAGCCGAGAGTGAAGCCATTCAACCCGTTAATATCATTTGCGGGGCCAAAGTTATTATGAGCGGTAATATATTGCCGTGCTATCCATGGTTTGAACCACCAGTCATCACCTTTGATATCGGTATAACCTAATCCAATAAATTGGTTGGTTTCTTTAAAGTCAGGGCTTTGTGAGTTGTACACTTTGGTAAATATGCTGGCGCCGCTGCTCCATAAATAAGTATGAATTTCACCATTAGCGGTCTGCCCCTGATTGCCTTCTTTGTCTAATATATTTTCATAATCATAAAAACCGTACATTTCTCCCCAGTTGAAACCCATGCCGCCTTCAATGCCGATGAGAGCCTGTTCATATTCCAGATCTTTAAAACCGGAGTCCCAGGATTGATAGTCAAAGTGGATATTCCCCCAACCATATTTTTGTTCCGCTTGTACAAGAAATGAAGTTGCCGCCAGAATTAAGCTAATGATTACCCTTTTCATTTTAATTTCCCTTGTAAATAATTAGCTCGCTGAGCTTTTAATTTTCTCAATCACGGAATGGTGCCCTGGCATATTCGATGCACCTTCGCGTTCAACGGCTAAAGACGCAAATGCACTGGCGTAGTTGAGTGCGGTAGTGAGGTTAACGCCACAAGCAAGTTGAGCGGCTAGCGCCCCGTTAAAGGCATCTCCTGCGCCAGCGGTATCAATGTTGACGGCGGGATAGGCCGAAAACTGGCGATGTTGTTTGCCATCGAATAACCAGCAACCCTGACTGCCAAGCGTGATAATGACAATTTGCGGCCCCATTTGGTGGATAGCTTCCGCAGCACGGAGGATCTCATCATTAGTACGAATAGAGGTTGCGGTAATGGATTCGGCTTCGGTCAAATTAGGTGTTGTGATGGTTACCCATGACAGCATTTCACGGACTTCTTCGCGCCAGGGGGCGGGATTGAAAATGGTGGTAATTCCGCAGGAGTGGGCAAATTTCAAAGCCTGCGCGGTTGCATCTGGGTTATTTTCCATTTGGGTCAGGAAAACATTGGATTCTTTGATGGCACTGTAGCAACTGATTATTTCATCTGCGGTGAAGGTCTGATTTGCACCGGGGTTGATGATAATGGCGTTATCTCCCGCTTCCTCAGACACCATCACGACGGCACTTCCTGTTGGGATATCGGGCTGGGTAAAAAGAGTTAATGCTTCAAAGCCGACATTATTAAGGAATTGTTGCGCTTTAGAGGCAAAATCATCGTTACCTACTTTTGCGACAAAATGGGTTTGTGCGCCCGCCATACAGGCTGCAATTGCCTGATTACTCCCTTTACCCCCAGGCAGGCAGCATGAATAAAGGGCGCGAGTGGTTTCACCAGCGTCAGGGAAATGTTGTAAACGGTATACCAGATCTGTATTAAAGGAGCCCAAAACAAATACTTTCCCCGTTTTTTCGGGAGTAGGTGTGGTGATATCAAACGAATTAATTTTCATGTTTATATGTAGATAGGGTTGGTTGTTTTTATACAAAGCGGATTCTTTATTGCTCAGAAGTACAGCGCCGCCATAACGAGGACGAATTAGTCCCGTTTGTTTCAAGCCCTGAATATCCCGACGTATCGTCCTTTCTGTAACGCTCAGTGTTTTTGCAAGCTCTTTAACTTTTACGAATTGATTCTTCTTTATTTCTGAGAGAATAAATTTCTGACGCTGTTGATTATAGCGTTCAAACATAATGAAGAACCTCTATGGTTATGGATGAATAAAAACACCCTGCATAAAATACGCACGAGATCGTAATGGGTTATTTTTAATGATATTAAATATCTATTGATTGTGGTGGTTTATTTTATATTGAAATTCTCTCGGTTTATTGCTTGTCATATATTCATAATATATAAAAAACTAAGTGATTGACTGTGGGTGAAATCACATAAAAAATGGACAATCGGACATTGTGTCCGATTCATGATTAATTGACTGTGTTGTATTTTTTATTTGTATGGATATTGGCTAATTATTGATTAAATTAATAGAACGATATGGGACTGGGCAATATTTTGGAGAGAAGACAATGCGGGTAGGGAAGGCTACCCGCGTTAGAGGATGGGCTTTATGCGGCCAAAACGCGTTCCAGCGCTTTTTGCGCGACCACTAAATGCTGACCACCGAACAGAATCGCCCTGTTTAGTAGTGTGTAGAGCTGATAAATGGGTTGGCGTTGCAGGAAATCTGCGGGGAGCGGGGAAACTGACTGGTAACCGTCGTAGATTTGCGGTGGTTGATCCGGGTGCAACGGCAGCATCGCCAGATCGCATTCTCTATCACCCCAATAGCAGGCGGGGTCGAAGATAAATGGCCCATCTGCACCCATCGCGCAATTTCCTGACCACAAATCGCCATGCAGTAAAGAAGGCTGAGGCTGATGGGAGGCCAGAGACTGATGCACAAATTCGACGATCAGGTCGATGTCACCGAATTGAATCCCTTTTTCCGCGGCAAGCTCAAGTTGCCAGCCGATGCGTTGCTCGGCAAAGAATGTCGACCAGCGCCGTTGCCAGGCATTGGGTTGCGGAGTAGTAGAGAGATCATTATCAAAATCGAGACCAAATTGCGGCTGGTCGCTCCAGTCATGCAAGCGCGCCAGTTGCTGACCTAGCAAAAAGGCATTATGTGCATCCAGCGGCTTCGCTGGCATATATTCAAGGAGCAGGAAACTGTAATCCCTGTCACTGCCTACACCCCAGACTTTCGGTACCCGCACGGTATTGCTGTGCGAAAGTAACGCCAGTTGATCGGCTTCGGCAGTAAAAATAGGTAGCAGCTCCCGAGTATTGTTTTTGACAAAAATCTCATGACCGGCGTAGCGTATTCGCCAGGTTGCATGAATTTCCCCGCCGGGTAATTCCGTGCGTTGTTCAATTTCAGCGCTACCGAGTTGTTCACTTAACAGACGACTTATGGCTTGCCACATGATGCTTCTCTCCAGGTTGTCTGGTAGATCATTAGCTTATCGCTGTTAACCGGGTCAAACTTCGA
>DATERH010000146.1:0-3757 GCA_035271785.1 Buttiauxella sp. | reverse complement strand
TTGATGTAGCGGCCAAACGGGACGTTGAATTCACCACGTAGGTTATAACGACAAAGGCCGTTGTAACAATGGCGGTTCAGATATAAAAACAGCAGCGCGCGACGGAATTCATCTTTGCACAGATTAAATTCAGTTCGATTGAGGTAGAACGCTTGTTCGTCGTTTTGTGCAGCGGTGAAGAGTTTTCGGGACTCCTCAACGTACTCATCCGTACGGGTTTTAACGATGTTGTATAGGTTAATCAGATCGCTATTAATATCTGCGAGGATATAACGGGAGTAATCAGTATTCAGAAAGACTGAGCCAGCACCGACAAACGGCTCAATCAGACAGTCACCTTTCGGCAGATACTTTTTAATGTCTTCGAGCAGGGGGTATTTACCCCCTGCCCATTTCAGAAAAGCGCGATTTTTTTTCATGCTGCCTAACTATTTACACCTTTTCCTGCTGTGGAAAGGTTCCAACAGCGGCTGCGCTTGTTCATCACTTCAGATCAGACTGAACCTGATGGATAGGTTTTGCCCATGGGTTCTTGGCCTGCACATCAGCTGGCAATGTTGCAACAGCACGTTTTGCCTCATCTTTGCTGGCGTAAATACCACTAACCAACACATACCATGGCTGACCATTTCGTACTGTCTGGTAGACCATATAATGTTGCAGTTTCTCTTTCTTCGCCCAGGCATTCAAGTTATCTGAGTTAGAAGAGGAGCTGAGTTGTAAGGTGTAATTGCTACCAGGAGCGCCTTTGATTGCGCCGGTATCACCCGCTACCACACCAGTGGCTGCAGTCACAGGGGCTGCTGCTTTCGGTGCTGGTGCTGGTGCCGCTGCGGTTTCCGTGGCCGTTGCTTTTGGTGCAACAACGGTAACTGGGACTTTAACAGGTGCGGTCGCCGTTGGGGCGGTCACTGGCTCGCTACGTTTCGCAGTCGTTACCGGTTTTGGTTCCGCTACCGTGCTTTTCGCCACTGGCTGTTGCTTAGCCGGTTGAGCTTTTTGCGGCTCAATCACAGCAGTTTTACGTTCTTGACGTGGCGCTGCTTGCTTCGCAGGCTCTGATTTCGCGACCGGGCGTGGGGCTGTCGTTGAGCTAT
The DNA here is from genome assembly GCA_035271785.1 of Buttiauxella sp. GTDB lineage: Bacteria > Pseudomonadota > Gammaproteobacteria > Enterobacterales > Enterobacteriaceae > Buttiauxella. Next base: position 2,660 of record DATERH010000146.1, on the reverse strand, counting down.
TGCTACCCGCAACTGCCGCGACTGTAGCTGGTGCTGTTGGCAACGTGGAATTGCTCACCACATTATCAATCTGGCCCGATTGTTGAGTCAGTGCATTATTCAAGTCGCCCGGAACTTCAACACGCTGCTGGCCCTGAGGTGCAGGCTGAGTTTGTGCGTCAGTAGGCGTTGAAGAAATTGCAGGAAGAGTCACTTCTTGAGGATTGCCTGCGTTTTCTGTCTGATTAACCGCTGATGTCGAACCAAGTTGCGGTTGCGCACCATTAGTCTGATTGGCGGCATTGCCCGCGGAACCAGACAAATCGATGTTTTTCTCAGCACCTGATTTTTGATCTACAGTTTCAGTCGTAGAAGGGGCTTTCAGCGCTGAACCAATCCCAATGATGAGTAGCAGCAGTACCAGGATACCAACGCCCATCATCAGATGCTGGCGGGAAACAGGGGCTTTCTGTTTAGCGGATTTTTTACGAGCACGTGCCGGACGACGTTCTTCTGCATCAACTTGCAGTTCATCTTCGCTTTCGTACTCTTCTTCTTCGTCACGAGTGCGGCGGGAACGCGCTGAACGAGGCTCGTCGGCGTCTAATTCAACATCATCGACATTAACGTGTGGCTCACTGTCGCGATCATCAGATCTACGGGTACGGCCTGAACGACGATCACTGGGATCGGGCTTCAGCTCATCTTCCGGTTTAAAATCATCCATTTAACACCCCACTCAAAGGCTTATGCCACCGATTCGAACTCAGCACATCACCCGAAGTTAAAAATCGCCTGGCTGCAGCGACCGAAATTTCTAATAATTAAGCCTGCTGACAATCAGCAATGGCGGACAAAACGACATCGTGTGGCACTCCGCCACGCATTTCACTCTTCCCGATAGCCAGTGGCAACACCAATCGCAGCTCACCAGCCAAAACTTTCTTGTCACGCATCATGTGGGGCATATACGCGGCAGCAAGCATTTCTTTCGGCCCAGTCACTGGCAGCCCAGCACGTTGCAGCAGCTTGATGATTCGCTGTACATCGGCTTCACTGAAGTTCCCAAGACGCTGTGCTGTACGCGCCGCCATAACCATACCAGCGGCAACAGCTTCACCATGCAACCAGTTACCATAACCCATTTCAGCTTCAATAGCGTGACCAAAGGTATGACCCAAATTCAGTAAAGCACGTAAGCCACTTTCGCGCTCATCAGCGGCAACGACTTCTGCTTTCAGCTCACAACAACGGCGAATACACCAGGCCAAAGCTTTGCCATCAAGCGCAAGCAATGCATCCAGGTTTTCCTCAAGCCAATCGAAAAACTCACCGTCGAGAATAATGCCGTACTTAATCACCTCTGCCAGGCCAGATGCTAACTCTCGCGCCGGTAAAGTATTCAGACAGTCGAGATCCACCACAACCGAAGCTGGCTGGTAGAACGCACCAATCATATTTTTACCGAGGGGATGGTTAACGGCTGTTTTTCCGCCAACAGAAGAGTCCACTTGCGAAAGCAATGTGGTCGGAACTTGAATAAAACGTACGCCGCGTTGATAGCTCGCGGCCGCAAAGCCAGTCAGGTCACCGACGACACCGCCGCCAAGGGCGATGAGTGTCGTGTCACGACCATGTGGCTTTTTAAGCAACGCGGTAAAGACAGTGTCTAATACTGCGAGGCTTTTAAATTGTTCGCCATCCGGAAGGATGACGGAATCGACTTTAACGCCCGCTTGCTCAAGCACGCCACGCACCTTATCCAGGTAGAGCGGCGCCAGGGTTTCATTGGTCACCAGCATCGTTTGGTCGCCAGCTTTCAACGGCCCAAAAGATGCCGAGTCACTAAATAACCCAGCAGCAATGGTGATAGGGTAACTACGTTCCCCGAGAGTGACTGTTAACCTCTCCATAACGCGAAGTCCACCTTGATGTTGCTTAGCCCGCAGGCGTTTTTTTTCGATTAAGCCAGAATCAATTGCTTTCCAACATATGAATAATCTGGTTAGCAACCACTTTGGCACTTTGGTCGTCAGTGCGAATCGTCACATCAGCAATCTCTTCATAAAGAGGATTGCGCTCTTGAGCTAATGCTTCAAGAACTTCACGCGGTGGAGTCTCAACTTGCAGTAGTGGGCGTTTTTTATCACGCTGTGTACGAGCAAGCTGTTTTTCGATTGTGGTTTCAAGATACACCACAACTCCACGGGCGGAGAGACGGTTACGGGTCTCACGAGACTTCACAGAGCCGCCGCCAGTTGCCAGCACAATGCCCTGTTTTTCAGTGAGTTCGTTGATGATTTTTTCTTCGCGATCGCGGAAGCCGTCTTCGCCTTCAACGTCGAATACCCAGCCCACATCAGCTCCGGTACGTTTCTCAATCTCTTGATCAGAATCGAAAAATTCCATATTGAGTTGCTGAGCTAACTGACGCCCAATAGTGCTTTTGCCGGCACCCATAGGCCCAACCAGAAAGATATTGCGTTTCTCTGCCATTTTTTCGGTACTACTAAGACAATTCGTTGATGATAAACCCGCCCTGTTAAAACCAGGTGCAGCGGGACATGAACTGAAACCTCATATGCGATAGTGCGAGAGTCAGACTGAAAATTATCTCAATACTCAAGGTAGTTTGGCAACCGATTATATTCCCCAGCGTTCTCATGAAGAAGAAAATGCAT
>DATERH010000145.1:0-8643 GCA_035271785.1 Buttiauxella sp. | reverse complement strand
TGCGTACTTGCAACCCATCGTCGACTTTCGATGGGGTAACAATGGTTTGTGGTGACAGATGAATAGTGGCTATCTGCATTTCCCTGAATTTGACCCGGTGATTTTTTCCATTGGGCCAGTCTCTTTGCACTGGTACGGAGTGATGTACCTGGTCGGTTTCGTGTTTGCCATGTGGCTTGCCGGTCGTCGTGCCAAAAAACCAGGTAGTGGCTGGACGAAAGACGAAGTCGAAAACCTGCTGTATGCCGGCTTCTTGGGGGTATTCCTCGGCGGGCGTCTTGGTTATGTTTTCTTCTACAACCTGCCTTCTTTCCTTGCTGATCCACTATACCTGTTTAGAGTCTGGGATGGCGGTATGTCCTTCCATGGTGGGCTGGTGGGGGTTATCTGCGTGATGATCTGGTTCGCACGTCGAACTCATCGCTCTTTCTTCCAGGTTGCTGATTTCATGGCACCACTGATTCCATTTGGCTTGGGTGCCGGTCGTCTGGGTAACTTCATCAATGGTGAGTTGTGGGGCCGTGTTGATCCTAACTCCCAGTGGGCGATGCTGTTCCCGGGTTCGCGCAGTGAAGATATCAGCCTGTTGGCGACGCACCCTGAATGGCAGTCACTGTTTAACGCCTACGGTGTCTTGCCACGCCATCCTTCTCAGCTTTACGAAATGGTTCTGGAAGGTATCGTGCTGTTCATCATCCTTAACCTATATATCCGTAAGCCACGTCCGATGGGGGCTGTTTCTGGCCTGTTCCTGATTGGCTATGGCGCTTTCCGTATCATCGTTGAATTCTTCCGCCAGCCGGATGCTCAGTTTACCGGTGAGTGGGTGCAGTACATCAGCATGGGGCAAATCCTCTCGATTCCGATGATAGTGGCCGGTGTGATTATGATGGTTTGGGCATATCGTCGTCGCCCACAGCAACAGCTTTCGTGAGGAAACATGCAACAATATCTTGATTTGATGAAACATGTGTTGGAAAACGGCACACCAAAAGATGACCGTACGGGTACGGGTACGCTGTCGATTTTCGGTCATCAGATGCGCTTCAATCTGCAAGATGGTTTCCCTCTGGTTACCACTAAACGCTGCCATTTACGCTCCATCATTCATGAACTGCTGTGGTTCCTGAAAGGGGATACCAACGTCGCTTATCTGCACGAAAACAATGTCTCAATTTGGGACGAGTGGGCAGATGAAAATGGCGATCTTGGCCCAGTTTATGGCAAACAGTGGCGCTCTTGGGCAACCCCTGACGGTCGCTATATCGATCAGTTAACCACGGTGATTAACCAGCTTAAAAACGATCCAGATTCGCGCCGCATTATTGTTTCGGCGTGGAATGTGGGTGAACTGGATAAAATGGCGTTAGCCCCATGCCATGCGTTCTTCCAGTTCTATGTGGCTGACGGCAAGCTTTCTTGCCAGCTCTACCAGCGTTCATGCGACATTTTCCTTGGCCTGCCGTTTAATATCGCCAGCTACGCGTTACTGGTGCATATGATGGCTCAGCAGTGCTCACTGGAAGTTGGCGACTTTGTCTGGACGGGTGGCGACACCCATCTGTACAGTAACCACCTGGAGCAAACGCGTTTGCAGTTAACGCGTGAACCACGTGCTTTACCTAAACTGGTGATCAAACGTAAACCTGAATCCCTGTTTGACTATCGTTTCGATGATTTCGAAATTGAAGGTTACGATCCTCATCCAGCGATCAAAGCCCCTGTCGCTATCTAACGTGTGACAGCCTGCCATAACCGGTGCCATTTGTGCGCCGGTTTTTTTTGCTCGCGTTATGGTATTGCGAGTCTCCTTCCTGCATTCCTGAAACGTTCAGCAACAGTACAACTTTCTTTCGAGACATCCCGAGAATCCAACCTTCTTCAGTAGCGAAGAATTCGGTGGCTGGCACACTGCCGCCATGAAAACAAAACAGCATGGATTTAGCTTGATAGAAATGATGGTGGTGATGGTTATTGTCGCAATGCTTAGCGCGGGCGGTGTGTATGGCTGGCAACAATGGCAGCAACAGCAGCGCATGTGGATTACCACCCAACAGATTCATCATTTATTCGAACAGTTGCGCAGCGATGCCAATTGGCATAATCGCGACCATTTACTCACGGTAAATCGTCAGGGGAAAACGTGGTGCCTGTCCAGCAATCTAATGGCAGCGACCGGATGCTTGTCTGAAGGGCGCTGGAGGTTGGTTCAGCCTTTTGCTGATGTCGACATTACCGAGGTAACCGCAGGGCTTGGGTTTTATGGCATCAGAAGTACCGCCTGGCCGGGCCATATCACGTTGCAAAGTACGGCAGGAAAATGGCGCGTGGTGCTCTCTGCTCAGGGGAGAATCCGTGTTTGTGAGGTTATCGGGAGCAACAAATGCAGTTAAACCAGCAGGGGTTTACCTTACTTGAAACGCTCATCGCGATGGCATTAAGTAGCATTGTTCTACTGGGTGCAGGTCGATTATTTCCGGTACTTCACCGTGCTGTATTGCAGCAGTATCAGAAAGAAACAGTGCAAGAATCGTTGTGGCAATTAGCGTTCAGTTTGGGAAAGCAGTTACAGCGTGCAGGGTATTGCCACGGAAATTGCTTAGGGCAAGGACTGGTGTTGAGCAAAGGCGGGGAATGCATTTTGTTGCAATGGGATAACAACAGCAACGGACGCTGGGAACCTTCCAACCATACTGAAACAGAGCAAACAGGTTTTCGGTTGAACGGTACCGATCTGGAAGCTTCGCGTGGAGCGACTCGTTGCGAAGGCGGTGGCTGGGAGAAATTGTCTGACCCCGCCATGTTGGTCGTACAGAAATTTACGGTTACCCGTTTGGCGCGCCAGGGCATGTCACCCTTGTTGATTATCGACCTGTCTGGGGCTTCTAAAAATGGTCAAAATCCAGTATCACTGCGCCATACTGTAGTGGGATATAACCTGTGAACAGGTCATTAGAACGGGGAAATATCACCCTGGGGTTTGTGCTGTTGCTGTTCGCTTTGGGGATCTTAATGTTGAGCGGATTACAGCAGCAGTTAAGTCATCAACGATTTCTGGTCGCCAGTGAAGTGGGTTTCCTTAAACAATATATCAGTGCAGTTTCAGCTCAGGCTTGGGGAGGGCAGTTATCGTGGCAATCTCAGCAATCCTGGCAGTGCCTGCAGCAGACTGGAAAAGGCTGGAAAAGTTGTGTGCGGGCGGTTGAGAACAATGAAGCTGTTATGGCGTCATTCGGTATAGTATCAGGGGAAAAAATGCCGCTGATTCTTTGGGAATGGGGGACTCTGATTAACTCGCAGTGGTCATCCGCACCACATGGCTGGCTGGATTTTTGTCCTTTTGCTGAGGTGTCTCAATGTCAGTTTCCCCAGTGAAATCATTGCAGCGTGGGTTTAGCCTGGTTGAAGTGCTCTGTGCTATGGCATTGTTTTCGGTGGTGATGTTGGCTCTGCTTGGCTATCACCGGGTTTTACAGCAGGGTTTTCAGTCTCAGTGGCAATTCCGGCAACTTTGGCGTCTTGCTGTGGAAATGAGTGAACCCGAATCCCCCATACCCGCTGATGAATGGAAAGTCAGTCGGCAGCAGACATCAGCGGCAGGATGTGTCAGCATCGATGTTACGATTAAGAGTCCGGCAGGGCGAACTGGGCAGTTGTCACGGTTACACTGCCAGCAGAAAGAGAAAAGTCAGGAGTAGCGATTCTATGTTGCGCGTTTACCATTCCAACCAGCTAGATGTGCTGGAAGCAATTATGGAATTCATTGTGGAACAGCAACCATTGCCGGACCCTTTCGAACCCGAAGTGATATTGGTACAAAGTACCGGCATGGCGCAATGGCTACAAATGACGCTGGCGCAAAAATTCGGAATCGCGGCCAACATCAGTTTCCCGCTTCCGGCGAGCTTTATATGGGATATGTTTGTGCGCGTGCTGCCAGATATCCCGGAGCAAAGTGCGTTCAATAAACAAAGCATGAGCTGGAAGTTAATGACGCTCATCCCGACCATGTTAGAACAGCCTGAATTTGCTCTGCTCAATCAATATCTTGAAGAAGATGAAAATGGCCGAAAACTTTCACAGCTAGCCTCAAGAATTGCTGACCTTTATGACCAGTATTTAGTTTATCGTCCAGATTGGCTAAGCCAGTGGGAAAAGGGTGAGCTTGTCAACAATGTGGGCGAAGCCCAATTGTGGCAGGCTCCGCTATGGGCGGCACTGGTTCGTCATACGCAAGAACTTGGGCAGCCTGAATGGCACCGTGCAAATCTGTATCAGCGCTTTATTAAAACCCTTGAATCTAGCAGCAAATGTCCGCAAGGTTTGCCTTCCCGCGTCTTTATCTGTGGGATTTCAGCACTACCACCGGTTTACCTTCAGGCGCTGCAAGCACTAGGTAAACACATTGATGTGCACTTACTGTTTACCAACCCTTGCCGTTACTACTGGGGCGATATTAAAGACCCGTCCTATCTTGCTCGGTTAATCAACCGCCGCAGACGTAAACATGCTCAGGAAGACATTACATTTCCGCTATTTAAAGACAGCAATACGGCCTCTACACTGTTCAATGACGCGGGTGAGCAAGATATTGGCAACCCTTTACTGGCTTCATGGGGGAAATTAGGGCGTGACTACACGTTCTTACTGGCCGAGCTGCAACAATTCGAAGAAATTGATGTTTTCGTGGATATCGAACCCAATAATTTACTGCGCAATTTGCAGTTCGATTTGCTTGAGTTACAAAACAATGCGGTGACGGGGCTTACCCTGAAAGAGTTTGAGCACAGCCACGATAAACGCATACTTTCACCGGAAGATCATTCCGTCACCTTCCATGAGTGCCATAGTCCTCAACGCGAAGTCGAAGTGCTGCACGATCAATTGTTGGCGATGTTGGATGCCGACCCCACGCTCACCCCGCGCGACATCATCGTGATGGTGGCTGATATCGACAGCTACAGTCCGTTTATCCAGGCAGTATTTGGCAATGCCGTAGGCGAACGTCGGCTGCCGTTTGCGATTTCTGACCGGCGTGCAAGACAGGCTCATCCAGCTTTACAAGCATTTATCTCCTTACTTTCACTACCTGATAGCCGCTTTGCCGCACAGGATGTTCTTGCTCTACTTGAAGTTCCCGCACTGGCGGCTCGTTTCTCCATTAATGAAGAAGGGTTACGCTACCTACGCCTGTGGGTCAATGAATCGGGGATCCGTTGGGGCATTGATGACGACAACGTCCGTGAATTGGATCTACCCGCTACCGGGCAGCATACCTGGCGCTTTGGTTTAACTCGCATGTTGCTGGGCTATGCAATGGATAGCCAGGCAGGAGAGTGGCAGTCGATTCTTCCTTATGATGAATCGAGCGGCTTAATAGCTGAACTCGTAGGGCAACTCGCCGAGCTGTTAATGCAGTTGAACAATTGGCGTCGCGAACTCTCTGTGGCGCGTCCGTTGGCCGAATGGACAACCGTTTGCCGTGACATGTTGGTGGACTTCTTCCTGCCTGATACGGAAACCGAAGGTGCGTTGGCGCTGATTGAACAACAGTGGCAAGACATCATTAAATATGGCCTCGAGTCACGTTATCAGGAAAATATCTCCTTAATTTTATTGCGTGAGGAGCTGGCGCAGCGGTTGGATCAAGAGCGTATCAGCCAACGTTTCCTGGCAGGGCCTGTCAACTTCTGCACCCTGATGCCAATGCGTTCTATCCCGTTCAAAGTAGTTTGCCTGCTTGGCATGAATGATGGCGTTTACCCACGCGCATTGGCCCCCCTTGGGTTTGATTTAATGAGCGAGAAACCCCAACGTGGCGACCGTAGCCGCCGAGATGACGATAGGTACTTGTTCCTTGAGGCTCTTAACTCAGCACAAATACGCTTCTATATCAGTTATATCGGGCGCTCTATTCAGGATAACAGCCAGCGCTATCCTTCCGTATTGGTTGACGAACTACTGGATTACATCGCACAGAGCCACTGTTTGCCCCAGGACTCAGAACAAACCTGTGATGAAAGCAGCGAGCGTGTGAAAAAATATTTGGTTCAACAACATAATCGCACGCCATTTGAAGCGGGGAATTTTATCCCTGGAATAACGGCACAAAGTTATGCCAGGGAATGGTTGCCAGCCGCAAGCGGGCAAGGGAATCCGCAGGTTCCGTTTATTCAACCCTTGCAGGAAGATAAGCAGAACGTCATTACGTTGGATCAATTACAACGTTTCTGGCGACATCCGGTTCGTGCCTTTTTCCAGATGAGTTTAGGTATCAATTTCCGTCTTGAAGAAACTGACCTCCCTGATGCGGAACCTTTCACTTTAGATAGCCTCGAACGTTTCCAGATGAATCAGGAATTGCTGAATACCCTGGTTCAGGAAGGTGACTCCCAGCAGTTATTCCGCCGTTATCGAGCTGCGGGTATCTTACCGTATGGCGCTTTCGGTGAAATTTTATGGGAAAGCCAGCTAACAGAAATGGAAGAACTGGCGCAAAAAGTGAGAGCCGAGCGACAGAATGGTAATAGCCAGGAAGTGTCGTTGCTCATTGACGGAACAAGTCTGGAAGGTTGGTTGTCGGATGTGCAAGAAGATGGTCTGCTGCGCTGGCGGCCTTCAATTCTCAACCCTGCGCATGGTTTGCAATTGTGGATTGAACATGTGGTTTGGTGTGCGATGGGGGGAAGGGGTGAAAGCCGTCTGTATGGGCGTGATTCAACCGAGTGGAAATTCCCAACCCTTGACGCTGAACAGGCAAAAAACTATCTCCAGCAACTTATTGATGGTTATCGTAATGGATTAGTACAACCTCTTCTCCTCCTCCCAATGAGTGGAGGGGCGTGGATAAAAGCCTGTTACGAACCAGCGAATGATGCCATTTTATGGGATGAACAAACGCAGCAGAAAGCCAAAAGTAAGCTGTTGGCGGCCTGGGAAGGGAATCAGAGAGTAGACGGTGAAGGGGCCGATATGTGGCTACAACGCCTGTATCGAACGCTGGATCCTGACTATTACAAAGCTATCATCACTGAGGCTGAGCGTTACTTGTTACCTTTGTATCGTTTCAACAAAGCTTAAAGGTTAGTATAAAAATTGCACAATCCGGTCGGTTCATCTATGATGCGCAACTTGCTCAGGATTGGCGAAAAAAGCATCAGTAATAATAACAAAATTGTTTGAAAGTTGTTAATGATGAGTGAGCTATACCCTTAGTACTTCAAGTTGCAGCCACACTCTGCAATTTGAAGTACTAAGGGTATAGGAAGTTTCGTGATTATGAGGTTCGTGAATGCCTAAATGCAGCACTTGGTTAAAACCGCTTTTCTTGTTAGTCGCTCTTTGGGCACCATTAAGTCAGGCAGACACGGGTTGGCAACCCATCCAGGAAACTATCCGTAAAAGTGAGAAGGACAATCGTCAATATCAGGCTGTACGCCTTGATAACGGTATGACTGTCCTGCTGGTTTCTGATCCGCAAGCTGTTAAGTCATTGTCTGCATTGGTTGTCCCGGTTGGATCTTTAGAAGATCCCGACGACCATCTTGGCCTGGCTCACTATCTTGAACATATGACGCTGATGGGCTCTAAAAAGTATCCTGAACCGGATAGCCTGTCGGAGTTTCTCAAAAAGCATGGTGGCAGCCATAACGCCAGCACCGCAACTTACCGCACCGCGTTCTACCTTGAAGTGGAAAACGATGCACTGGAAGGCGCGGTCGACCGTTTGTCAGATGCTCTCGCTCAGCCAAATCTCGCCCCTGAATATGCCGAACGTGAACGCAATGCGGTTAACGCCGAGCTGACTTTAGCTCGTTCCCGTGACGGTATGCGTATGGCGCAGGTTAGTGCAGAGACTATCAATCCAGCTCACCCCGGTTCACGTTTTTCGGGCGGTAATCTGGAAACTCTGCGCGACAAACCTGGCAGCAAACTGCTGGATGCGCTGGTGGCTTTCCGTGATAAATACTATTCTGCGAACCTGATGAAAGCGGTTATTTACAGCAATAAGCCATTACCTGAATTGGCAAAGATTGCGGTGGAAACCTATGGCCGGGTGCCGAATAAAAATATCGAAAAACCGGCCATTGACGTGCCCGTTGTGACTGATGAGCAAAAAGGCATAGTGATTCACTATGTGCCAGCATTGCCGCGCAAAGTGGTGCGCGTTGAATTCCGAATTGACAACAATAGCGATAAATTCCGCAGCAAAACGGATGAATTGATTGGCTATTTGATTGGCAACCGTAGCAACGATACCCTTTCTGATTGGTTACAAAAGCAAGGCCTCGCAGACAGCATTCGTGCTGATTCCGATCCACTTGTTAATGGAAATAGCGGCGTGTTCGCCATTTCGGTGTCATTGACTGATAAAGGACTCGCCCAGCGTGACGAAGTCGTCGCGGCTATTTTCAGCTATTTGAATAAGTTGCGTGAAAATGGTGTCGATAAAAGTTACTTCGATGAACTCGCCCATGTGCTGGATCTCGATTTCCGTTATCCGTCGATTAACCGCAATATGGATTACGTTGAATGGTTAGCCGACACCATGCTGCGCGTGCCGGTTGAACATACACTGGACTTTGTGAATATTGCCGATCAATACGATCCGGCAGCTATCAAAGCTCGGTTGGATATGATGAC
>DATERH010000144.1:0-3749 GCA_035271785.1 Buttiauxella sp. | reverse complement strand
AGCCTGGATGAGGCTAGATTTCCCCGCGCCACTTGGGGCGGAAACGATGTAAAGCGTGCCTTGAGCCATGAGTTCTAACTTATTCGGTAAGCATAAAAAGAAGTGCGTATACGGGCTTATTATACACACCGTCTCCGTGTCACGGAGAATTTGTCGTGTTCATCGGCAATATTTCTATCAATTTGCGTAATGTTTTCCAAAAAAACCTCGTGTTACTGCAACAAGTTAAATACCTCTGAAAGCTCCTCGCATCATTTTTAATACTCCATCGCGTTGCTTGTGTCCTGGCGTTATACCTCTCCTCGCTTCTACACGGAGGGACTTATGAAGTGGATAACAAAACTTATCGGGTTTCTGGGGCTGCTGAGCGCAATGGCGTCGGCAACGTGTCCAGCCTGGTCATCTGTGCAAGCCCAGCAGGAGATGGCGAAATTGAATGAAAAGCTCAGAAAGTGGGATCAAGCCTATTACCAACAAGGCGTGAGCGAGGTCAGTGATGCGACATACGATGGTCTACGCGGGCAATACAATGAATGGCAGCATTGCTTTCATCCCTCTGAAAAACCAAAGCAACCGCAATTAACCACTCAAGGAAAAGCGTTGCACCCGATTGCTCATACCGGTGTCAAAAAGCTGCCAGACAGGGCAGCCGTTGCCTTGTGGGTAAAAGGCAAAACCGATCTTTGGGTGCAACCAAAAGTCGATGGGGTGGCGGTGACCCTGGTTTATCAGCAAGGGCGCTTGGTTAAACTCCTTAGCCGCGGAGATGGGGAGAAAGGGCAAGACTGGACAGAAAAGTCCAGGATGATTCCTGCAATACCCAAAACGCTTTCAGGCCCACTTGGCAATAGTGTGTTGCAAGGAGAGATTTTCTGGAAAAGAGATAATCACATACAGAAAACCATGGGTGGTATTAATGCCAGAGGAAAAGTGGCTGGCGCCATGATGAGTCAAAGCGACCCAGCCCTGCTCAAAGAGTTGGGGATATTCATTTGGGCGTGGCCAGAGGGTCCTGCTGATATGAATCTGAAGTTAGAGGAGCTTGCTCACGGTGGTTTTCCACTAACCAAAATGTGGTCAACATCTGTTAGCTCAGTGGAGCAAATCGAATTGTTACGGGAGTCCTTGTTTACGACACCCCTTCCTTTTGTGACCGACGGTATTGTGATTCGTGAGGCATTAGAGCCGGCGGCGAGATATTGGCTGCCAGGTAAAGCAACGTGGGTAATTGCATGGAAATTCCCGCCAGCCCAGCAAATTGCAGAAGTTAAGGGCATTCAATTTACGCTAGGGCGCACAGGGAAAGTTTCCGTTGTTCTCAGACTCAATCCCCTACAGATCGATGATAAACAGGTTAAACGGGTAAACATCGGCTCAGTCAAACGTTGGCAAGTTCTGGATATTGCCTTGGGCGATCAGGTAATGGTGAGTCTTGCTGGGCAAGGAATACCGCGTGTCGATGAAGTGGTATGGCGTGTAAGCCAACGCAACAAACTGCAGCCCCCCACAGACAAAATGGTCACACCGCTAAGCTGCCTTTTTTTTGAAGTCTGGTGTCGCGAGCAATTTATTGCGCGTCTGACCTGGATTAGCGCTCCAGAGGTTCTGAATATAAATGGAGTGAGCATGCGCTCCTGGCAGCAGATCCAACAGAGCCTCAGCCTGAAACATATTTTTTCCTGGTTAACGGTCACTCAGGAAGAGCTGCTGCAGATTAGCGGAATTTCTCCAGCCAGAGCGACCCATCTTTGGCAGCAATTCTCGCAAGTTAGACAACAGCCCTTCAAGCGGTGGCTGCTCGCGTTTGGTTTGCCGCTACCCCGAGCGATATTTTCCACGCTCCCCGATTCACAGTGGTCGCACTTAGTTGCACGAGATGAGCATAGTTGGCAAAAGCTGCCGGGTATTGGTGCGGTAAGGGCTAAAAAGTTGGTGGAGTTTGTCAATCATCCCCAAATTGCTGCGCTGGTGGTTTTTCTGGCAGAGCAGGGTATTCGGGGATTTGCCGATTAATGATCCGCGTGTTTGTAATGAAACACAGGTAATCCAAGGCGCAGGCGTAACGCGAGTAAGCGCATGGTGAAACCGAACAGGAGTGTGGAGATTATCACGATGTCCTGGTTCGAAACGTAGTGCTCCAGAACGATGTAAAGCACTGCCGAGGCGAAAGCGATGCCGGCATAGAGTTCTTTCTGGAATACCAGAGGAATACGTTTACAAAACATATCGCGTAACACACCGCCAAATACACCCGTTACAACGGCTGAAATGATAGCAATGATGGGACCTTCGCCCATATCCAACGCTATTTGCGCCCCGATGATAGAAAACACCACAAGCCCAAGGGCATCAAGTACCAGAAAAAGGCGGCGCAGATGAGGCATCACGGGGGCAAACACGGTAGTTAGCACGGCTGCGATTGCGACAATCACCACATACTCTGGATGCTTCACCCAACCCAAAGGGTAGTGGCCGAGAAGAATATCGCGAACCGAACCGCCACCAAGGGCCGTGGCTGTCGCAATGATTATTACACCGAAAGTATCCATACGGCGGCGGCCAGCAGCTAATGCACCGGTCATTGCTTCGGCAGTAATGCCGACCAAATAAAGAATATGTAACAGCATTGGTACCCCCAGAGGAAACGCTGCGAGGGTAGCGTTTTGTGAAAAGTATCACGATTGATTTTTTCTAAAGTGATGGTTTTTGATTAGATATTCTAATGCTTATAGTTCGCTTTTGACATGTTAGTACGGTTTTTTTCTAAGTTAGAAACTTTAAATGGATTATTTTTATTAAGGTTAACGCAGGCGGGGCAATAAAAAGCCCGCATAGCGCGGGCTAAGAACGTCTAAGCTGAAAATTACTCGATGTTCTGGATCTGTTCACGCATCTGTTCAATCAACACTTTCAGTTCGATGGCTGAATTGGTCACATCTGAATTGATTGATTTTGATGCCAGAGTGTTCGACTCGCGGTTGAACTCCTGCATCATGAAGTCGAGGCGGCGGCCAACGGCTTCTTTTTTCTTCAGAATGTTGTATGTCTCTTTAACGTGAGCTTCGAGTCTGTCCAGCTCTTCGGCAACATCAACGCGCTGTGCCATTAGCACCAGCTCTTGTTCGAGGCGGTTATTTTCAAGCTGAACTTGTGCATCTTCTAGTTTGGCAACCAGGCGCTCACGTTGCCATTTCAGGACTTCCGGCATATGTGCGCGGACTTTCACGACTTCGGTACTGACGCCTTCAAGGCGCTGTTCAAGCAGTAATTTCAATGCCTGGCCTTCGGTTTCACGGGCAACAATAAAGTCGTCCAGGGCACCATCAAGGGCAGCAAGAATTTCAGTCGTGATGGCATCAAGGTCCTGTTCCTGAGCGGACATCACGCCAGGCCAGCGCAAAATATCAACCGGATTGATTTCACCTTCGTCGCTTTGCATTTTCACCCAATTCGCCGCTTCAACCAGTTGTTTAGCCAGTTTTTCATTGAGCAGCAAAGAGCTTTGTGCACGTGTATCAGGCTCGAAACGTAAGTTACATTCGATTTTTCCGCGAGTTAAACGGGTGCGAATTCGTTCGCGAGCCACCGGTTCGAGGCTACGGAACTGCTCCGGCATACGGATGTAAGTTTCGAGATAACGCTGGTTTACCGAACGTAACTCCCAGGTGGCGCTGCCCCATTCGCCTTTTACTTCACGTCGGGCATAGGCGGTCATACTGCGGATCATATTTCGTAACCGTATTCTGTAA
>DATERH010000143.1:0-3055 GCA_035271785.1 Buttiauxella sp. | reverse complement strand
CAGTTGCGCGCCACAGAGCGCGGGCACCCGCCATATTACGGCCGTGGGTTGTGGTGGCTGAACGGTACTTAGGCATGCTTATTTACTCCCGTCTGTCTGAGAGCGGACGGTCTATCGCCATCCGCTTGATTATCATTTTTTTTACTGCGGGTTTACTGGATCTAACCAGCCCCATTTGTCTTCAGTTTCGCCTGTAAACAGGCCAAAGAATGCCTGCTGAATACGTTTGGTGACCGGACCACAACGGCCTTCGCCCACCTGAATACGATCAACGCTACGAACTGGCGTGATTTCTGCCGCAGTCCCCGACATAAATACTTCGTCAGCCAGATAGAGTGATTCACGAGACAGCACCTGCTCACGGACTTCGATACCCATATCTTTTGCCAGTGTGATGATGGCATCACGGGTAATGCCCGGTAGAGCGGATGAAGTGAACGGCGGGGTAAACAGGATGCCGTCTTTCACCTCAAAGAGGTTCTCACCCGCACCTTCAGACAGGTAGCCATTCACGTCCAGCGCGATACCTTCCTGATAACCATGGCGGCGTGCTTCACTGCCAACCAGCAAGGAAGAAAGATAGTTACCACCCGCTTTTGCCGCAGTAGGAATGGTGTTTGGCGCCACACGGTTCCATGAGGAAACCATCGCGTCGATCCCTTGATCCAGCGCTTCTGCGCCGAGGTATGCACCCCATGGGAAGGCTGCGATGATCACATCAGTGGTGTATCCGTCTGGTGGATTCACGCCCATACCAACATCACCAACAAATACTAACGGGCGGATATACGCGCTGGTCAGATTGTTTTTGCGAATAACAGCGCGGCAAGCTTCCATCAACTCATCAACACTTTGTGATACAGGGAAACGATAGATTTTTGCTGAATCACGCAAACGCTGCATGTGTTCACGATGACGGAACACCACTGGACCAATGTGAGACTCGTAGCAACGGATGCCTTCGAAGACCGATGTGCCGTAATGCAGCGCATGGGACATGACATGAACCTTTGCTTCGCCCCACGGCGTCATCTCTCCATTGAACCAGATGTAATCAGCTTTCTTCGTCGTCATTGTTCTCTTCCTTCTGCGCTCAGGCGCGGATTTGTTGTGTTGTTTGTTGCTGGATTTCGACGCGACCCACGTCCACCAGTTTGCTTAATTGACTAAACAGTAATTCGACTGGGCGCAGGCTGGCAACGGTCAATTCAATATTAATATCGTCGGTATTCCCCAGCGTGACCATGTTCATAGAACACACCTGAAAACCGCGATGGCGAACGACGCGTAACACGCGTTCCAGTGTCTCAGGGCGAAAACGGGCCGTTACTGCCAGCTGATGTTGCATCATGATAATTTCTCCAGCATTTGTGAGTTACTGGCACCGGGCGGCACCAACGGCCAGACGTTTTCGTACTCATCTATTGAGACGTGAAGCATGTATGGGCCATCGCTGTTGAGCATCGTTTCGATGGCGGCTTCTACCTGGTCTTTGCGAGTAATGTGTTGACCTGGGATGCCGAAGGCACTGGCCAGCGTGAGGAAGTCGGGGTTATCGGAGAGGTTGGTTTCACTATAACGTTCGGAGAAAAACATTTGCTGCCACTGGCGAACCATCCCTAAACGTTGGTTATCCAGCAAAACGATTTTCAACGGCAGTTGTTTTCGTTTTACGGTGCCCAACTCCTGAACGTTCATCATGAAGGAGCCGTCACCCGAGATACAGATGACCGTATCGTTAGGCCTGGCCACCTGCGCGCCAACCGCAGCAGGCAAACCGAAGCCCATCGTTCCCAGGCCGCTGGAGGTGATGAAGTTTTCCGGGCGCGTGAAGGACATGTGCTGAGCCGTCCACATCTGGTGCTGGCCGACGTCGGTAGTCACCACGCACTCTTGCGGCTTGCGGTCGGAGATTTGCTTCAACAATAACGGGGCAAAAATGGCTTCGCCCGGATGATCGTAACGCCATGGGTTTTCTGCACGTAAAGTCGCAACTTCTTGCTGCCAGTCTGAGATCTCCAGCGGCTGTTGCAACGCTTGCAGCAACTGATTCAAATCCCCCTGCAACCCGACGTGCGCCTGACGCAATTTGCTCAATTCAGCTGGGTCGATATCCATATGAATGACTTTGGCGTGCGGAGCAAAAGTATTGAGTTTTCCAGTGACGCGATCGTCAAAACGCGCGCCTACCGCAATCAACAAGTCGCACTCTTGCACCGCGAGGTTAGCCGCTTTGGTGCCGTGCATGCCTAACATGCCGGTATAAAACGGATGCTCTGCCGGAACCGCCCCCAAACCTTTCAATGTGACGGTTGAAGGCATGTTGGTGACCGCGATGAATTCACGCAATGCAGGAACTGCCTGAGCCATACCAACTCCGCCACCGACATACAGCATCGGCTTGCGAGCAGTAGCAATCATGTCGAAGGCCTGGTTCAGCTCTGCGTGCGGAATTTCAAAATCATCTTCAACCGTCGATAACCAAGGCTCCAGGTCGCCTTGTGCTAACTGGATGTCCTTAGGGATATCGACCAACACCGGACCTGGGCGACCAGAGTTTGCAATTTCAAAGGCTTCTGCGAGGACGCGAGGCAAATCATCAAAAGATTCAACGAGGAAACTGTGTTTAGTGCAGGCGAGGGACAAACCTAAAACATCGACTTCCTGGAATGCATCAGTGCCGATGAACGGGGCAGCAACCTGGCCGGTGATGGCGACAACGGGAACGGAATCTAACAATGCATCGGCGAGGCCGGTTATCAGGTTGGTCGCACCAGGGCCGGAAGTGGCGATGCAAACACCGGTTTTCCCAGTTGAACGAGCATAACCGATGGCTGCCATGGCGGCACCTTGTTCGTGACGACAAAGTAAATGCTCTACACCACCGTCATACAAGGCATCGTAAACTGGCATGATTGCGCCACCCGGATAGCCGAAAACAGTCTCTACACCTTGCGCTCGCAACGCATGTACTACCCACTGTGCACCATTCATAGTTAGTTCCCCGTCTCATTATCGGAGAAACAGAATTTTATTCTGTAACGCATCATCTGTT
>DATERH010000142.1:0-33579 GCA_035271785.1 Buttiauxella sp. | reverse complement strand
CGACGCAAAGGCAAAGACCACGCCCTGCACAAGCACTAAGGCGGGTAGCAAGCCATGCGGGAATAACCCGCCGTTATCGGTGATTAAGTGGAAGCCCGTCGTGTTGCCATCAAGCATTTTACCGCTGCCGAGGAATATCGTACCGACCACCAAAAAGACCACAATGGCGAGGACTTTGATTAATGCGAACCAGAATTCCATTTCGGCGAACCATTTCACGCCGATCATGTTCATGGTGCCGACAATCCCAAGTGCGCAAAGAGCAAATACCCATTGCGGCACATCACCGAATGCGCCCCAGTAGTGCATATACAGCGCGACGGCGGTGATATCGACGATGCCGGTCATCGCCCAGTTGACGAAATACATCCAGCCTGCAACATACGAAGCTTTTTCGCCGAGAAATTCACGGGCGTAAGAGACAAAACTGCCGCTCGAAGGGCGGTGCAGCACCAGCTCACCCAGTGCGCGTAAAATAAAGAATGAAAAGATCCCACACACCAGATAAACCAGTGCTAATGCGGGGCCTGCCATTTGTAGACGAGCACCTGCACCTAAAAAGAGGCCGGTACCAATGGCGCCGCCGATGGCAATCATCTGTACCTGGCGGTTGCCCATGGCTTTGTGATAACCGGCATCGTGTGAATTCAGCCAGCGCCGCTTGGCAGCGTGATTTTCCGCTTCTGTTTTTTGTCGTGTTTGCATTGTGAACCCTGTTTCCTTATTGAAAAGATACCCACCGCAGTGCCTGGCTTTTTATACATTCAGCGTCATGGCAAAAGGCGCTAGATCCTATCCATAAATGTTAAAGGACGCTAATTTCTTTTTATTAAAATGAGGGATGTGAATGTTTGGCGAGGAGGGAAAACGATGGCCGGCACCGAGGCCGACCATCGCGGGTAACCTTAGCTGCGCTGCCAGGTCACTTCATAGTGATAATGCTGTTTATCAAGTAAGTATTCTGGCGAAACGCTGGGACTCCAGGAGTCATCGCCACCTACGCCCATATGGAAACCATCAATATTCAACCACGTACCGGGTTCTGCAACGAGTAAATGGCGATGCGAGGTCTCACGTAACTGTTGTTGGCTAAAGCGGCTGATATTGAAGTGGAATTTCCCCTGCCAATGATTATCGCCATATTCCAGGCTTTGGGTCCCACAACGCAGTCCGTTCTCTGTCGGAAAAACGTACGGGGTATGCAAATCCTCAAGTGGGCGCTGCCAGTAATCAAACAGGGCAGATTGCTGGCGATCAGGATAGTTTTCGTGCGGCCCTAATCCCAACCAACTCACTTGTGCATCGACCTGGGCCAACTGGCAGGTAAGCCCGATACGTGCCGGTGGTGGTGTGCCAAAAGCGACGTCAACATCCACACTAACGTGGAGTACGCCCTGGCAATCAATCCGCCAGAGTTTGCGGCTGATGAACAGCGTTTTGCCTTGGTGCAGCCAACTGTGAACTGTACGTAACTGGACTTCATTTGCCAGGGCTTCAGCTTCGCAATAATCCAATTGTGATTCGAGTTGGTTCATGCCCGCCGCTTTCCAACGTTCGACCCAGGCGTTGGGATCAATCCGCGTGACTTCACTAACACCGATGTCGTTATCTAATGGAGCACGGGTGAACTGATCCTGAAGCGGTTGTAACAGTGTGGATTGTTGGGCATTCCACCACTGGCTGAGTAATCCTGTTTCACGATTAAATTGCCAATGATGGCGGCCATGGCGGATATCAAAATGACAATGGCTGATTTCAAGCTTTGGTGCCTCGCCGCTAACGGATGGCACTGTCACGTGAAGTACGCCCGCAAGTTGCCACTGGTCCCAGGCGCAAATATGCCCGGCATCAGACCATTGCGTGGCGTTAATTTGTTGCACTTTTACGGTCAACCACACGTCGCCATTTTCAGTCATGGTTGGGAGCGAATCGAGGACGATAACCTGCTTACCCTGCGGGGCAATATCTAACCGTGCTTCGCCGTCGGCGAGCTGTGTTCCCGCTTGCGAAACTTGCCAAATCAGGCGCTCGTTATCACTGCGACGGAACAAATATTCGCTGGTAATCTCAAGGCGTAATGGGGTTTCGCGATGCAGTTCGAACTGGAAGAACTGCTGTGCTTGCTGGGCTTCATACAACGCCGGATGCGGTGTGCGGTCAGCAAACACCAGACCATTCATGCAGAACTGACGATCGTTTGGTTTATCGCCAAAATCACCGCCATACGCTGAATATGGCTCCCCGTTTTCGTCACGTTTGATGAGCGATTGATCAACCCAATCCCAAACAAAACCGCCTTGCAAACGTGGATACTGACGGAACGCCTGCCAATATTTATGGAAACCACCAAAGCTGTTGCCCATGGCATGGGCGTATTCACAAAGAATCAGCGGGCGCGTTTCATCCGGCATGCCGATCCACTTTTTAATTGACCATTTGGGTACCGCCGGGAAGGGCTGGTCCTGGTCGACGCGCGCATACATCGGGCAAATAATATCGGTGGCGGCACTGTTGGCTCCACCGCCTTCATATTGCACGGGGCGCGAAGGGTCGATTGATTTTATCCAGCGATAGAGGGCGTCATGGTTCGCACCATGGCCGGACTCGTTACCAAGCGACCAGATGATAATCGAGGGATGGTTGATATCGCGTTGCACCATGCGCGTCACGCGTTCTGTCATCGCGGGCAACCAGACGGGGTCGTCACTCAGGCGATTCATCGGCACCATGCCATGAGTTTCAATGTTCGCTTCATCCACCACATACAAGCCGTAGCGGTCGCACAGGCGATACCACAATGGATGATTTGGATAATGCGAACAGCGCACTGCATTGAAGTTGTGCTGCTTCATGAGCAAGATGTCCTGGCGCATGGTTTCGGCGTCCATGACCTGGCCATTGACCGGATGATGCTCATGGCGGTTGGTGCCACGAATCAGCAAAGGTTTGCCGTTTAACTTCAACAATCCTTGATGAATTTCGACTTTACGAAAACCGACGTCATAGGCTTCAGCTTCTATTGTCGCGCCCTGATTATCGCGCAAAATCACCACTGCGCGATAAAGATGAGGTTCTTCAGCACTCCACAGCAACGGGTTGGCGACGGGTATGTTGAGCGTAGTGCGGTCACTATATGCACCTCGTTCATCAATAATCTCACTGCCGAGAGGTTGTTGTTTTTCCCCGATGCACTGTTCGCCGCGCCACAATTGCATGCAGACCTGTACTGCGCTGTCGATTTCACCTTTTACCACCACCTTCGTTTCAACAATGGCGTGGCTAAAATCCTCATTCAGATGTGTCGCGATCCGCACATCGCTCAACTGAGTCGCGGGTTTATGCAGCAGTGTCACATCGCGGAAAATCCCGCTCATCCGCCACATATCCTGGTCTTCGAGATAGCTCCCGTCACACCAACGCAGCACCATCACCGCGATTCGGTTCTGCCCGGTGCGCAGCACCTTACTGAGATCAAATTCAGAGGGCAGGCGGCTGTCCTGCCCATAGCCAATCCAGTGGCCGTTGCACCACAGGTGGAAGGCAGAGTTCACGCCATCAAAAATAATCCGTATCTGCCCGCTCTCAAGCCACGAAGGGTCGATATCGAATGTGAGCGAGTAACAACCTGTTGGGTTTTCTTCAGGAACGCACGGCGGTGTGACCGGAATCGGATAGGTGACATTGGTATAAATCGGGGCATCAAAACCATACATTTGCCAGTTTGATGGCACACGCAAAGTTTGAGCATCAGGTAAATCCACATCCAGCCAGCCTTCGGGCACCTTCTCAGGTTGCGTAAAGTAGCTGAACTGCCAGTCACCGTTAAGACTCGTCAGACTTTCCGAGGATGCTTCGTCACGTGCTGCCTGTTCATCACGCCAACTGGCAAATGGGGGATGAGCCGCAAGACGGTTTAATTGCGTGACTGCTGGGTTTTCCCAGTCACGTCGGCCAAGAATTGCTGCCAGTGATGCGGCGACAGTACCTGATTGAATGGTCATATTGGGTGTTCCTTTACATTTTTGCGATGCGCTCACAATTATGGTTACTATGATTTTTGTGAGCAGCAATGTAAAGCAGCAAAACAGTTTCAGGTGAGGAGATTCACAGAAATTACTTCAACCGCGCGACCTGGCGGGCGAGTGCCGTAAGCGCATCGGCAAGCTGCTGTGGTGACGGGTTCGAAGAACCTGGTTGTGCCGTGGTTTTACGCTCGATCAACGTGACCGGAAGCACCGTGGTTTGCAACAGCTGATTTGGCGAGTGGATTTTTTCAATCAATCGGTCAACGCTTGCACCGCCTAGCGCTTTAAAATCTTGTTTGATGGTGGTGAGCGGTGGGATAAAACAGGCGCTATCTTCGGTGTCATCATAACCAATCACCGAAACTTGCCCCGGCACGGATAAACCCGACTCATTCAGCGCACGTAACGCACCTAACGCCATTTGATCATTGGCGACCAAAAGGGCGGTGAATGTGACCCCCAGGCCGAGCAGCGCTAGCGTCTGGAGATAACCCGATTGTGAGCTCCAGTCTCCTTGCAATTGCGCAGCGGCAATTAGCTGATGTTGTGCCAGCGCCTGCTGCCAACCTTCAAGACGCAAGCGGGCAGAAACAGAAGTCTGCGGTCCATTCAGTAAAGCAATATGTTGGTGGCCTTGTTTAACCAGATGCTCAATCGCCAGATGTGTGCCGGTTGTCGCATCAAAAGTAATACTGTCTATATCCAGATCCGGTAACACATCAAGGAATAACGCTGGGACGTTGCCACACATCTCAGTGATGGCGTGCACCTGCTCATTCTCCAGGGGAATGTTGACTATCAAGCCGTCAACCCGCTGTGAAAGCAAGCTATTGACCGCACTTTTACAGGCGTCCACATCAGGCTGCTCGATCATCGATATCATCACATTAAAGTGAAGTTTGCTGGCCTGGGACTTAATGGCCGCGGCGATTTGTGATGGCGCATGCAGCGACAAATTACTGGTCACCAAGCCAATGTTCTGGCTGAGTTTCCCCGCCAGTTGCTGTGCAACGCGATTAGGTACGTAATTGAGCGACTGCATTGCCGCCTCGACTTTACGCCGGGTTTTGTCAGAAACGTGTTCCGCCTGATTAATCACACGCGATACCGTTTGATAGGAAACATTGGCATGTTTCGCCACATCGTAAAGCGTCATAGATTTGGTTTTCACGGCGGGTTTCCTTGTGGCGTTTAAATCCTGAGTGTATTGGGCATTATCGAACATTTGCGGCGATTAGTCTGCCGTAACAGTTGCAAGGCACAGGCGCTTAACGTAAGTATATTGTTTCCAATTAAGGGGAGAATCGCTGTGCCACATATCACTGTAAAACATTTTCCGCGTGACCTGACTGACGAGCAAAAAGAAGCGTTGGCCGCCGATATTTGTGCCGTACTCAAGAAGCATTTCAACTCAACGGATGAATCACTGTCTGTCGCGTTAACCCCTATCCAGAAAGATCGTTGGAAAGAGGATGTCTACGATAAAGAGATCGCTCCGGTTCTTGATACTCTTGCCAAAAAACCGGGTTATACCCTGTAATTACCCGTCAGAGCCGCTCACTAACAGTTGAACGGCTCTGGCTGACTATCTTTCTGTCACATCACTCAGCAGCACGGCGATACTCTTGCCACCTTCGTATTGTTCAAGCGCGATTTTCACAGCAATAGTGAGTGGAACCGATAACAACATACCCACAGGCCCCAATAGCCACCCCCAGAATATCAACGACAAGAACACCACTAGCGTGGATAACCCTAAACCTCTGCCCATCATGCGCGGCTCGATGATATTGCCAAACACCAGATTGACGGCCAGATACCCGGCAACCACCAGTAATGCATCATACAGCCCACTGAAAACCAGCACTTGCGCGACAGGGGGAATAGCCGCCAGTACTGAACCGATGTTGGGAATGTAATTGAGCGAGAAGGCCAGCAGCGCCCAGACGAAAGCAAAGCGCACATCCAGCATGGCTAACATAATCCAGACCACCAGGCCGGTGACCAGGCTTATTGCGGTTTTCAGCACCAGATAATGGCTAACACTGTCCAATGCTCGCTGAATCTCACCCATGCCTTCCTCGGGACGAGACATCATTTGCTGAAGTTTTATCGGTAATTGCGGCACTTCAATCAGCATGAATACCACAGTCAGCAGCAGTAAAAAGATTGAGGACATGGCGTTGGAAAGCTGAGTGATCAGTCTTTTCGCTATCGTCATTGCCGCATTGGGATCGATGTACTTGAACAGTTCATCTATCGATACAGTGATCCCGGCTCGTTTCAGCCACGGTTCAAGCAGTTGAAGTGGAAAAATAAACGACTCACGATATTGCGGCACGGTGCGTGTCAGTTCATTAAGCGTGGTGCCAAGATAAGCAAGCAGCAGCACAACGAGGAGGATAATCACCGAAATAACCATGGTAATCGCCAGCACCCGCGGGACATGAATGCGTTCAAGACGCCGTATCATCGGGTTAAGAACAATGGCAATAAACAGCGCCAGAATAAACGGAATGATGATATCCGCTGCCACTTTTATTCCCACGAGGATGATGACTAACATCCCCATCATGATGACGATTTTTAATCCACCTAACGTAATAATGGGTTTTGACACTATTGAGGGTCTCACTAACAATAATTCGTTCCTTAATTAATCGTATAATACGGGGGCGTAACGGAGTAATAAACCGTTATTTTTTTCACGAGTCTTCGTAAAGAATTGCAAAGGGGAGGCAAGTACATTCTGCGATATGGTACAAATTCAGCACATTTGACTACTGAGGACAATTTACTATCCGCAACTGATGAGAAGCAACAACGCGGATACGTTGTGAAAACTATGGACATTATGCTGACGAACAAGCTGTTCAAAACGTTAGAAATCCATCAAGCACCTTCTTTCTCTTCTGCTTTTTCCCTTTCTGGTGAACAACACTGGCGCAACGCGCTTTAGATCTGCTTCCCGTTGTACTTCGTGCCCCAGCTGCCTTGACTGCACCCGCTCGCCCCAATCACATAGATCACTATGTCCCGGGAGATTTACGGGCTTGTTGCTTTGCTGGAGCTCAAATTATTTGGGGGAAAAATAGTCACATTTTTATTAACTCAGTCTTTTCAGACTTTAGTACGACTATTTTCTCTGTCAGGAGAGGAATTATGATCTATTGGATTTTATTGGCATTTGCAATTATTGCGGAAATTACCGGCACTCTATCAATGAAATGGTCCAGCGTCAGTGATGACAATATGGGTTATATTTTCATGCTGTTAATGATTACCTTGTCGTATATTTTATTATCATTTTCGGTTAAGAAAATCGCCCTCGGCGTGGCCTACGCGATGTGGGAAGGTATCGGTATTTTATTCATTACTTTATTCAGTGTTCTGCTGTTTGATGAGTCAGTCTCACTGCTGAAAATAATTGGACTCACCACACTTGTGGTCGGCATCGTGCTGATTAAATCAGGAACCGCCACGAAGAAAGAAAGTGCTCTGAAACCCACAAAGGAAAGCAAACATGCCGTCATTTGAATGGGTTCACGCAGTGTGGTTATTGGCGGCAATTGTATTGGAAATTGTTGCCAACATTTTCCTGAAACACTCTGATGGTTTCCGGCGCTTTGGTTATGGTGTGTTATCGCTTTGTGCCGTATTGGCGGCCTTCAGCGCACTTTCTCAGGCAGTAAAAGGCATCGAGTTGTCAGTGGCTTACGCGCTGTGGGGTGGGTTTGGTATCATCGCAACGGTGGCTGCCGGCTGGATCTTATTTGGTCAACGACTCAATCGCAAAGGTTGGATAGGACTGGTTTTATTACTGATAGGTATGGTGCTAATCAAACTGGCTTAAAAGAAGTACCGCCCGGAGTGAATGCCGGGCGGTGAAATTATTGATTGGCTAGTTGCTGTAATTGTTCACGAAAACCGGTAATAGAAATCGCGCGGTTATCGGCACGATAGCGATCTTTGGCGGCAGGTGCCGAACTTTGCACGGCAATTATTTGCCAGCCATTGCCTGTTTTCAGCATTAACGGTGAACCGCTGTCCCCAGGTAAGGTATCGCACTGGTGGGAAAGCACCGTTTTCTGCGCCCAGCCGGTTATCAGGCAATCGTTATGGGTATAGAGGGAGTCAAGATTATCTTCCGAATAACCCGACTGTGTGACTTTTCGGTCCTGGATTTTGAGCGCTTCGGTGAGTGCATCGCGGTCGCCTTCAAACAGCGCCAACGGGGTGATACCCGATGGTGGATTGTGCAACACAATCAGCCCAAAATCGTGGGGAGCCGCACCCGGCGGGACAATCCAACCATCACCATCAGGTTCTAGCCGACGACCGAGTGTCGATTCCACTCGTCCTTCAATGTCATGAATCTCATAACGCCACGTGCCTTTACGCGAAATGAATCGCAAAGCAATGGCTTTATCAGGTGTTCCGTGCGGTGGTTGCAGCAAACAATGTCCCGCGGTCAGCGCCAGGTGGGGTGAAATTAACGTTGCAGTACACAAATTACCACTGGCCGTCTCGAGCTGGCCAATCGCATCCCACGGAGAACTTGCAGGATCGCTCACACGAGTGCGGTCATCCTTACCAAAAAACAGCGTTTTGACGTCAGCAGCGCTCTCGTCATCAGCGTGGGAAAGGGCAGGTATAAGACACAACACTCCTAACAACAAGACAACTTTTTTACGCATATCACTCTCTGATGGGGCGATTAATTTTTTTTATATAAACCCAGCGAATGGTTTAACTATAGACGGGTCGCAAAGAAAGTGGGAGTAAAAAGTCATTACAGCCAGAAGGTTAGCGTAATAAGACCGCAAAGAATGAGCAGCGTAAGGATGATTTCAAAACTATAGCGTCGCAACATCATCCAGACTCCGGAAGTAAACACCCGGCGAACCGGGTGTTTTTAGTGTGGCAATGCTTTGGGGGTTGTCCCGATAAGTCCGTCATTCTTCAAGAGGCAGACCGGGTAAATTCTTATGCAGCTGGCTGAGTTGCTGGTTTTGCAGCTTCAGTTTTGGCTACAGGTTTTTTGTGGTGTTTTTTCGCGGCTTGAGCTTTTTGCTCGACTGCTGCTGTTTTGTGTTTTTTATGGTGAGTGGTTTTTGCAGCAGGCGCTTTAGCAGCCGAAGTTGCAACCGGTGCTGGGGTTGCCGTTGTTTCAGCAGCGAATGCGGCAGAGGACAGACCCATTGTAGCAACAACAACCAGAGCTAATACTTTATTCATCTCGACATCCTCGAATGTGTTTATGCCCTTCGTACTTCAAGTTGCTGGTGCGTTGGCTTCATTTACTCACCCGAATCACTTACTTGAGTAAGTGATTCGGGGCTCGGTCACTTGCCGCCTTCCCGCAACTCGAATTACTTTGGGTCAATGTTTGAACCCCACTGCGGGGCCGTTGAGATGAACTATAGACTTGTGGAACAAGGGCTTCAGTGAGTGATTGGTTTCGGCGTGTAACGGTTTGTACAAAGTACCCATCATACTTCACGTTGTTGGTGCGTTGGCTGTTCGCGACTATTTGGCCCATCGTGGGCCTCACCCCAGTCACATAGTTATCTATGCTCCTGGGGCTCACGCGCTTACCGCCTTTCTACAATTCGAATTATTTAGGGTACCTAAGGTTATTACAAATATCGTGCTTCTAAATGTTTGCGGAAATACAACGGGTTAAGGTCTTCACCGGTGGCATTGGAAATCAGTTCTGAGGTGGTGAACCGGCTTCCGTGCTGCCAGATATTCTGACGCAACCAGTCGAATAGCGCGCTGAAGTTACCTTCGGCAATATCGGCTTCAAGCTGCGGTAAAGCGAGTTTGGCGGCATTGAACAGTTGTGCGGCATACATCGCACCCAGTGTGTACGATGGGAAGTAACCAAACGCGCCATCTGTCCAGTGAATATCTTGCATACAGCCATTGCGGAAGTTGTCCTTGGTGGACAGCCCCAGCCAGTGCCGCATTTTTTCATCCCAGAGTGCAGGGATGTCCTCAACTTCGATATCACCATCAATGAGCGCCCGCTCAATTTCGTAGCGTAAAACAACATGGGCCGGATAGCTGACTTCATCGGCCTCGACGCGAATAAATCCACGTTCTACGCGTTGGTTCACGGCAATAAAGTTCGCCGTTTCAAAAGCTGGTTGCTTACCAAAACGTGCAGTCACCATCGGCAACAACAGTTTCAGGAACTCCTTACTGCGGCCCAATTGCATCTCAAAGAACAGGCTCTGTGATTCGTGGATAGCGGTAGAACGCGCTAAAGCAACGGGTTGGCCGAGCCATTCACGCGGCAAATTTTGTTCATAGCGTGCGTGACCGGTTTCGTGGATAACGCCAAATAACGCGCTGACCAAATCGGACTCATCGTAGCGCGTGGTAATGCGCACATCTTCCGGCACGCCGCCGCAGAATGGGTGAGCACTGACATCCAGTCTGCCGCCGTTAAAGTCAAAGCCCAGCAATTTCATCGTGTCCAGGCCCAACTCGCGTTGGTCATGAGTAGCGAATGGGCCTAAAGGAGTGATAACAGATTCTTTCGACTGTTTGTCGACCACTTTTTGCAGTAAATCAGGCAACCATTTGCGTAAATCCCCGAATAGCACATCGAGTTTGGCGCTGGTCATGCCCGGTTCGTAAATATCTAACAGCGCGTCATAGCAGGATATTCCTTTTGCATCGGCGCGAAGTTGTGCCTCTTCGCGACTCACACGGACCACTTCTTTCAAATTAGTGGCGAACCCTTGCCAGTCATTAGCGGGACGTTGTGTCCGCCAGCCATGTTCGCAGCGCGTCCCGACCAGCGATTTTTCTTCCACCAGTGAGGCTGGCAGCAAAATAGCTTCTTGATATTGGCGGGTCATTTCACGAAGGTTGGCACGTTCGACCTCATTAAGGTCTTCCTGAACTGCCGCCTGTAACAACGTAGCGATTTTCTTATCGGTCAGGATTTTGTGTTGTAAAACGCTCAGTTCAGCCAGGGCCTCGCCGCGCGCAGTGCTGCCGTTAGGAGGCATATTGGTAAACATATCCCAGCCAGCGATGGCCGAGAGATGAGCAAAACGGGAAAGACGCTGGAAGGTGCGTGTGAGGTGATTGTAATTTCGCTTTTCCATAGAGCCTCGTAAGAGATGATGTACACAAGCAAAAATAGCAAAAAGACATCCCGAAAACGAGGCCGTAACGGGGTTAATGTGCACGATGATGCAAACGTGTGCCCACCATCAATGAGATGACCAAAAGAGAGCCAATAAAACTCGCGACACCGGTCCATCCAAATTGGTGCCAGAAAATACCCCCAAGCGTACCGGCGAGGCTTGAGCCAAGGTAGTAGCTAAATAAATATAATGACGAGGCTTGGCCTTTAGCGCGTTTCGCACGTGGGCCAATCCAGCCACTGGCGACCGAGTGCGCGGCGAAGAATCCGGCAGAAAAAAGCAGCATCCCGATGAAGATAATCGTCAGCGGTGAAAACACGGTTAACACCAAACCGAGCAGCATCAACGCAGTGGACACGAGAATCACAGGGCCACGGCCAAATTTTGCGGTCATCGCTCCAGCTTTGGGTGAGCTCCAGGTACCGGTTAAATACGCCACTGACAGCAAACCCACCACTGCCTGGCTCAAATACCACGGCCCTTGCATCAAGCGATAACCAATGTAATTAAACAGGGTGACAAATGCGCCCATCAACAAAAATCCCTGGGCAAATAACAGCGGTAAACCCTGGTCGCGCCAGTGCAAACGGAAGTTAATAAACAGCGTTTTAGGGCGCAGCGATGAAGGGCGGAAGTGCCGTGATTCAGGCAATATTTTCCAGAACATTAAGGCGGAGGCCAGGGCAAAACAACCGATGGCGGCAACCGCAATGCGCCAGTTAAAAAAATCGGTCAGAACCCCACTTAACAGCCGGCCACTCATGCCACCAATCGAGTTGCCACTGATATACAACCCCATCGAAAAAGCCACAACACTGGGATGAATCTCTTCACTCAGGTACGTCATTCCTACGGCGGCAACGCCGCTTAGCGATAACCCTATCAAAGCTCGCATCACTAATATGCCGTGCCAACTGGTCATCATCGTAGAGAGCAGCGTGCAGCTTGAGGCGAGCAACAGCGCGGTCACCATCACAGGTTTGCGGCCAATAGCGTCAGAAAGTGGCCCAGTAAACAGCAACCCAAGGGCGAGCATGACAGTAGACACTGAGAGGGAAATACTGCTACTGGCGGGGGAAACACCAAATTCATGCGACAGCACCGGCAAGATCGGTTGCACACAATAAAGCAGCGCAAAGGTTGCGAGTCCTGCAGAAAATAGCGCCAGGGTGACGCGCATAAACTGAGGCGAACCCCGTTTGATATAAGTGGCCGGCTGGGGAGAACGTCTGTCGTCAACATCTTCTGCCGGAGCGGTGTCGACGAGGGTTGTACGGCTCAAAATGGGTCCTTAATGCGCTTTTGAAATCTTGTTTTCAGAGTAGAAAATTGGCAATGTTCTGTCTAATATATTAATAATCTCAATTGATATGTTTAAAGTATGAATATTGAATTGCGCCACCTGCGTTACTTCGTTGCGGTGGCTGAAGAGCTGCATTTTGGCCGTGCAGCTGCACGTCTACGCATCTCACAGCCGCCGCTTAGCCAGCAGATTCAAATTCTGGAACAACAAATTGGTGCACGTTTACTGGCAAGAACCAACCGTAGCGTGAACCTTACCGCAGCCGGGAGCCAGTTCTTACAGGATGCGCGGCAGATATTAAGCCAGGTTGAGGTTGCTGCTGGACGGGCTGCCAGGCTGCATCAAGGGGAAACGGGTGAATTACGTATTGGTTTCACCTCATCTGCCCCGTTTATAAAAACGGTATCTGACAGCCTGTCGACATTTCGCCGCAGTTTTCCTGATGTGCACCTACAGATGCGGGAAATTAACACCCGCGCGCAAATCGCACCGCTCAACGACGGTGAACTTGAATTGGGGTTGATGCGAAATACACGGCTTCCGGACACCCTGGACTGGAAGCTGGTGTTAAGGGAACCGCTGCTGGCGATGGTGCACCGCGATCATCCCTTAGCCCAATGCGCGGCGATTTCCCTGCAACAACTGGCAAACGAACCGTTTGTCTTTTTTGACCCTCACGTGGGGACCGGTCTGCATGACGATATTCTTGGTCTGCTACAGCGCCACGGCATTACGCCATATATCACGCAGGAGGTCGGTGAGGCGATGACGATAATCGGTCTGGTGTCTGCGGGGTTAGGCGTTTCAATTCTCCCGGCATCGTTTAAACGTGTTCGATTGTCAGAAGTGGTTTGGTTGCCTCTCGAAGAACCTGAAGCGCAATCAGAAATGTGGTTGGTTTGGCCCAAACATTACGAGTTGTCTGCTGCGGCACTGCGGATCTCAGCATTGCTCACAGAGTCAATAACGACACTAAAAGACGATTAAAGTGCTTTAATATGTGCGGTAAATCACAACCCTACGTAAATATTTGACTCCTTTGGTTGAAGTGTTTCACCATAGCCCAAAGTTTATTTCGAAGCGCGAAAATAAAGGGAGTCGCAAGTGGTTGCTGATAGCCAACCGGGCCATATTGATCAGATCAAGCAAACCAATGCGGGCGTTGTTTATCGTCTGATTGATACCCATGGACCGGTGTCGCGAATCGATCTTTCTCGCCTGGCGCAACTTGCGCCTGCCAGCATCACGAAAATTGTTCGTGAAATGATTGAAGCTCATCTGGTACAGGAAACTGAAATCCAGGATCCTGGTAGCCGGGGGCGTCCTGCTGTGGGGCTGATGCTGGAAACTGAAGCATGGCACTATTTGTCTGTGCGAATCAGCCGTGGGGAAATCTCGCTCGGGCTACATGATTTAAGTAGCAAACTGATTGTGGAAGATACCGTTTCGCTCGCTGTTGAAGATGTGCATCCGCTTATCGAGCGGATCATCGCGCAAATCGACCAGTTCTTCATTCGTCATCAACAAAAACTCGAACGTCTTACCGCGATTGCTATCACCATGCCGGGGATTATCGACACCAAGCGCGGCATCGTCCATCGGATGCCGTTTTATAATGTCTGTGATATGCCACTGGGTGAGATCCTGGAAAACTACACCGGCGTGCCGGTATATGTACAACACGACATCAGCGCGTGGACGATGGCAGAAGGGCTATTTGGTGCCTCAAAGGGGGCGCGTGATGTGATTCAAGTGGTGATTGATAATAACGTCGGTGCCGGTGTTATTACCGACGGACGCCTGCTCCATGCGGGTAGCAGCAGCCTGGTCGAAATTGGTCATACTCAGGTCGACCCTTACGGCAAGCGCTGCTATTGCGGTAATAACGGTTGCCTCGAAACGATAGCCAGCATCGACAGCGTGCTGGAATTGGCTCAGTTGCGTATGAGCCAATCGATGGGTTCAATGCTGCATGAACAACCGCTGACCGTCGAATCGCTGTGTGATGCCGCACTTAACGGCGACCTATTAGCGAAAGATATCATTCTTGGGGTAGGCATCAATGTCGGCCGGATCCTTGCGATTATGGTTAACTTGTTCCATCCACAAAAAATCCTCATTGGTTCTCCACTTAACCGAGCCGCAGAAATTCTGCATCCGGCGATCACTGATTGTATTCGTCAGCAGTCGTTACCGGCGTATAGCGAACACATGATTGTCGAAAGTACGCAGTATAATCACCGTGGAACCATGGCCGGTGCGGCACTGGTAAAAGACGCAATGTATAACGGCTCGTTATTGATTCGCCTGCTGCAAGGGTAATGTTAGGGGCTGATCCACTAAAAATTGCGCTATCTCAATCTGACCCAATCACTATTCTTTTAAACTTTCACTCCTGAATTATTCAATTTTTAATCACAAATATCCGTCTTACAACTTAGCGAAAAACGGGTATTTGACGCATTGCCTTGGGAGTTAGTCATGCTTACGCGTTTCTTTATAACAGGTACTGATACCGCAGTCGGAAAGACTGTGGTTTCTCGTGCCTTGTTGCAGGCTCTTGCAGCCAGTGGCAAAAGTGTTGTCGGTTATAAGCCGGTAGCCAAAGGCAGTAAAGAGACGCCAGAGGGGCTGCGTAACAAAGATGCGTTAGTCCTGCAAAGTGTTTCCACACTTGAATTGCCTTATGAAGCCATTAATCCCATCGCGCTGAGTGCAGAAGAAAGCAGCGTTTGCCACAATAGCCAAATCAACTATTCGCTACTGTCTGACGGGCTGCAAAATTTAGCCGGGCAAGTCGATCACGTTGTGGTTGAGGGGACTGGCGGCTGGCGGAGCCTGATGAATGATTTACGCCCGTTATCGGAATGGGTCGTTCAGGAGCAATTACCCGTGTTGATGGTGGTGGGAATTCAGGAAGGGTGTATTAATCACGCTTTGCTGACGGCTCAGGCCATTGCGAATGACGGCTTACCGCTCATTGGCTGGGTGGCGAATCGCATCAATCCAGGGCTTGCGCACTACGCTGAAATCATTGATGTATTAAGTAAGAAACTACCTGCACCGCTGGTGGGCGAGTTGCCTTATCTGCCGCGAGCTGAACAGCGTGAACTGGCAAACTACATTGATTTATCCCGCCTTTTCGGCGCTCTGTCGGTAGACTGTCTGCGGGCGCAACCAGCGCGAAAGTGCTGAGGCAATCACGCAAGAAACCAATAACCCGGGGAGTAATGTAAACTCCCCCGTCATTTCACAAACCATTAGCGTCGACATTATCGGTGCATGAGTGGTGGCCGCTAACAGCGTTGCCATTCCGGTTAATGCCAGCAAAATCGCCACGTTATCCCCGCTCCACGCCCATACCCCGAACCATTGCCCGACCAACATTCCCAATGCGGCACCTACAAACAGGGTCGGGGTAAATACGCCACCAGGTGCGCCAGAGCCGCTGCTTGCCAGCACTGCTGCCAATTTATAAACCAGAATGCCAGCCACGAATAACAGTGCAGGCGGTTGTGAGAGAAACGACTGCACCACGCTGTACCCATTTCCCCAAACCAGCGGTGTGAAAAGCGAAAGTAACCCAACCAGTAATCCACCTAACGCGAGCTGCAATGGTGGGGTTAACTGCAAACGCTGGAACAATTTGCTGCTTTGCGCCATTAACCAGAGAAACAACGGCCCGGTAAGACCCGCAACCAGCCCGAGTGACGCCATCAGAATATATTGAACCAGTTGCGGGGCGTTGAGTGTGCGGACGGTATAGAGCAGCGTTTGTTCGTCGTTTAACAAGTGTGTCATCAGCAAGGCGCAGACGGCGGCAATCACCACTGGGCCAAGTGAGGCAAGCATCAGCGTGCCAAACAAAATCTCTGCGATAAACAAACTGCCCGCCAGCGGAGCATGATAGGCGCTTGCCATCCCAGCGGCCGCACCACAGGCGACCCACAACTTCCATTCGTTTGAATGTGAAAAACGCTGCGCGAATACGGAGGCAAAAACGGTCGCCAGCAGCACCATCGCCCCTTCACGGCCAATAGCGCTGCCGCTGGCGACAACAATCAGAGAGGCGGCCGATTTGACCAGACTTGCGGAAACATCTAAGCGCCCGTCACCGGTTTCAATGGCTTCCATATAGTCGGTTGGTGCCGAAGGGCGCTGGCGTGTGGCGCGCTGCCATGCCCAAAGCAGCGTTCCGGCAAGTAACCCGCCAAGGGCAGGGGTGAGCAGTCTGCGCCAGGGCGGTAATGCTGCTGCCGCCGCGACCAGGCTGCCGCTGTGGTTGCCCAAAAACAGCCCTTCAAGAAGATACATCGACTGGCGAAACAGCCAGACCACTATCGCTGAGGCGATGCCAATCCACACGGCGAATATTAGCCGCCGTAGCATGCCTTTCATGTCCGGGATGTGGTGTAAGCGATGCATATATATCCTTCATACTTCAAGTTGCTGATGCGTTGACTGCGCCCGAACGCCTCAGTCACATAGCCTACTATGCTCCTGGGGACTTTCGGTTTTGTTGCCTTGGTGCAACTCGAATTATTTTGGGTATTTAGAGTGTTTGGGGCAGTAGTAGGGTGGATAAGCGCAAGTGTCATCCACCGCTTCTCAGACCCTTAGAAATGTAGCTCTTTTTGCGCAACCGGGATTAGCATTTCTGCGCGCCAGTCAGCCAGCGTAATACGTGTTAATTCCCCCAGTGCCTGGTAGAACGGATGTTGGGCATTAGCGATAAACAACTCCAGAAAACGCCCGCTCCACGGCAGAATATGCCAGGCGAGCAGTTCGTCCACTTTTTGCAACAAGCCTTCTTCTGCAAGCCATGCCGCCAGCATCAGCAACATCCCAATGTGGTCATCAGGTTCGTTACTTTCTTGCTCGTTGGCGATGTCGTTCTCACGCATCCACTGGCGCAACTCCAGCATCGAGTCACCAAACAGCACATTTTCTTTATCCAGATAAACCGAGCCCCACGGCGAGGCCGGTAATGCGTAAGGGCCAATAAACAAGCGTTGCCAGGCTTCGCTCAGCGACTCCTGCGAATAGTTAAACCCATCAGCCATTTGTTGGGCAATTGCCGCCAGTTCTTCATGCTGTACGGGCCATTGCTTTACCCATTCAGGGTCTTCAAGTGTGGCGTAAAGCGTGGCGATTTCCTGGCTGGTGGGAGCCTGATAATACAGCGCGCCCAGTACTCTTCCTGTCAGGGCGATAGTCGCCAGTCTTTGCGTAGTTTTCGACATCATTCTTTCCTTGTGGCGCGAGTCATCCCGCGCATTTTGTATCAATTTTTGACGCAACTCGTCAATGGAAGCCCGCTCGCCGGTTTTGCCGTCGGTGCAACGACTGGAATCATGATAGCAACCGTATTGGGTTGTCAGCAGCGACTCCTTACGCCTTTTGGATTTCCACCAGATTGGTATGTTGCGGGTTGCCTTTTGCCAATGGTGAAGGTCGATGAGTGGTTAGCGTGTTGATACATGAACCGTTGTCGACACGGTCGCCATTCATATTGGCTTCGTGCCATGCTCCCTGGCCCATGGCAGTGACACCCGGCATGATGCGTGGTGTGACTTTCGCCGCGATCCGCAACTCGCCGCGGCCATTAAACACTCTCACCATATCACCACTGGCGATACTGCGCGCCTTGGCGTCAATCGGGTTAATCCACACTTCCTGAGGGCATGCGGCTTTGAGCACATCAATGTTGCCGTAACTTGAGTGCGTACGTGCTTTGTAATGGAAGCCGAACAGTTGCAGCGGATAAGTGCTGCGTTCCGGAGCATCCCAGCCGTCAAAGGTGGAGGCATAAATGGGCAGTGGGCTGATGGTTTCGTCTGCTTCTAACTCCCAACTTGCGGCAATTTCTGCCAGTTTACTGGAGTAGATTTCGATTTTGCCAGAAGGTGTTTTTAATGGATTCGCATCGGGATCGGTGCGGAAAGCCTTGTATGCAACAAAATGGCCGTTCGGATCTTTACGTTTATAAATCCCCATCGCGCGTAGCTCTTCATACGACGGTAATTTCGGGTCTTTTACGCGCATTTTTGCGTACAAAAACTGCAGCCACTGTTCCTGAGTCCGGCCTTCGGTAAATTTCTGGTGGATATCCGGCCCCAAACGACGAGCCACTTCACTGGTAATCCAGTAAATTGGTTTGCGTTCAAATTTCGCTTCGGTGGCAGGCTGGATGAAGATCAGATAGCCCATATTCCCGGCGTAATCGTTCGGGATAATGTCCTCTTGTTCGACCGTCATTAAGTCTGGCAGCAGGATGTCAGCGTACTTTGCCGAAGAGGTCATGAAATTCTCAATGACCACAATCATCTCGCACTGGCTGTCATCTTGCAGAATGTCGTGAGTTTTATTGATGTCGGAATGCTGGTTGGTAATGGTGTTGCCCGCATAGTTCCAGATGAACTTAATCGGCACGTCGAGCTTATCTTTACCGCGTACGCCATCGCGTTTGGCTGTCAATTCCGCACCGCGTGCAATGGCATCGGTCCAACTGAAGCAGGAAATTTGCGTTTTCACTGGGTTTACCAGCACCGGCATGCGCTCAATGGTGATGGTGTAAGTTGATTCACGTGCGCCGCTGTTTCCGCCATTAATCCCCACGTTTCCGGTCAAGATCGGCAACATCGCGATGGCGCGTGAAGTGAGTTCCCCGTTGGCCTGGCGTTGCGGCCCCCACCCCTGAGCGATATACGCCGGTTTGGTGCTGCCAATTTCACGGGCAAGCTTAATGATTTTATCCACCGGAATACCGGTAATCGCTGACGCCCAAAGCGGGGATTTTTCCACGCCATCCTCACCCAGGCCTTGAATATAAGCTTTGTAATGACCGTTGGTGGGGGCGCCTTCCGGCAGTGTTTTCTCATCGTAACCGACGCAATATTTGTCGAGGAATGGCTGGTCAACGAGGTCTTCGCTAATCAGCACGTGAGCGATACCGGCAACCAATGCGGCATCGGTTCCCGGACGAATCGGGAGCCACTCATCTTCGCGCCCAGCGGCGGTATCGGTATAGCGAGGGTCGATAACAATCATGCGCGCATTGGAACGCTCGCGCGCTTGTTCCAGATAATACGTAATACCACCGCCGCTCATGCGGGTTTCGGCAGGATTGTTGCCGAACAATACGACTAACTTACTGTTTTCAATATCAGAGGTACTGTTGCCGTCATTGGTGCCATAAGTGTAAGGCATTGCGCAGGCAATTTGAGCGGTGCTGTAGGTGCCATACTGGCTGAGATATCCACCGTAACTGTTCATCAGACGCGCAACCAACGAGGCATTAGGGGAAGAGCGAGTGATATTGCCGCCGACAATCCCCGAGCTGTAATTAATGTATACCGCTTCGTTGCCGTATTTTTCTACCGTACCTTTCAAGCTTTTAGTGATGGTATCCAGCGCTTCATCCCATGAGATTCGTTCGAATTTCCCTTCACCACGTTTACCCACGCGTTTCATCGGATAGTTCAGGCGTTCAGGATGGTTAATTCTGCGGCGAATCGAGCGGCCACGTAGACAGGCGCGGACTTGATGATTGCCATAAATATCATCGCCGGTGTTATCGGTTTCTACCCAAGTGACTTCATTATCACGCACATGTAAACGCAGCGCACATCGACTACCACAGTTTACGGAGCAGGCTCCCCAGACAACTTTATCTTCTGCTGTCGGGTTAAGCGCAGTTCCTACTGCTGTGGCGGCGGCACGCAAACCAAAGGGCAGGGAGAGACCACTCACCGCCAGAGCCAGCCCGCTGATGGCACTGGTTTTCATCAAATTTCGACGGGTAATACCATCCGGGAAGCACGGGTTCGACATAACTCACTCCTTGATATGTTATTTCTTGGTTGTAAGTCATTGTTGTTGTGTTTTTTTTGTATTAATGACTCCGGTGCGCAATATTGCTTAACCAGCAAATATTATCGACTGAAATGAGTTTTACTCATTTAGAGGGAGGCGTTGTTAACACGGGTCAAAGTTAGGGCGTACTTTTGAATGAACGTTTGAATGAACGTTTGAATGAACGTTTGAATGAAAGTGAGTGAAGGGACGAGTGAGATAAAACGGGGCAATGACGCCCCGTGTGAATGACTACTGAGGCTCACCTGGTGTGCCATCTTGAGTATTTCCGTCGCTTGCGGGAGAGTTTCCACTGCTGGTACGCATATACAGTATTTTCTGAGTATCATTAGCGCAGTGGCCCACAACCTGTGCATCCGGTTTATCGGCCTGGTCATTTGGCACAATCGTTAAACTAAACCCCGATTCCGGGACACCGTTATTAATGATTTTTTGCTGAATGTCGGCCTTAACGGTATCGCATGACGTCTGAGCGGCGACTACCGGAGCAGTTGCGATTAACAGACATGCACCCAGCCAAATCGAGTGTTTCATCATCTCTTCCTTATGTTGGGGATGTTGTATAAGAATAGTACCTATAGTGTAAATTATTGTATTTGCTTATATCATGTTTATACCCATCATCCTTCAAACCGCAGGGATGTTGGCCGCAGACGCTCGCCCCAGTCACTTATTCAATTAAGCTGCTGGGGATTCTCGTCCTTGCCGCCTACCTGCAATTCGAATGCTAATGGGTATATAATATTTTCAGTCGGGGAAAGGACTTACGTGAAGAAAATCATTATCCTGTGTGCGCTTGCAGCCTCTGTTGCCGGGTGTGACAGTCAGAATAATACACTCCCTTACACGCCAGAAATGGCAAGTTTCTCCAACGAATTCGACTTTGATCCGTTACGCGGGCCGGTTAAAGATTTCACCCAAACACTCATCAATCAGAAGGGTGAGGCGGTTAAACGTGTGGTTGGACTGGTGTCGGAAGATGGGTGTTTTAACGAGCTTGAATTTCATGACCTGAAAAATAACACCGGCGCCACACTGGTGCTGAATGCTAATTTTTATATTGATGCCCAAACCAATGAAAGGCGCGTAAAACTGCAGGGTAAATGCCAACTGGCGGAATTACCCCAGGCTGCTGTCACTTATGATACCGACGATAAAGGATTTGTTGTTGCCGCGCACGGTGAAAAGACATCGATAGTTTATCGCTATGATGCTGACGGTTACCCGTTAGGTAAAACCAGTAAGTCGCATGATGAAACGCTGATCATTACCGCGAAAATTGGCAGTGACCTCAAGAAAAAACTCGATTACACCTCTGAAAGTACGCTGAATGGTAAATCCATCGCGACTATCAAACAAACCTGTGACTATGACAGTCATTTCAATCCGCAGGAATGCGTGTTGAACATCGCCGATCAAAGCGCTAAGCCACCCAAAGTTGAAACGTACACCATCAAAAATGACATTAATTATTATTGATGCCGAACTTCCCGGACAGGTTCGCAAGTTCGGCACGTTTTATTCAAAGTAAAGTTATCGCCACCTGTTGAAGGAAGCCGGATGAATTGGTTGCAACGTCTGAAAATTGATACTTTTTTGTTGATCATGATAGCTGTGGTGGTCGTGGCTTCCCTCTTTCCCTGTGAAGGCGCGGTAAAAACTGCATTTGAATACCTGACCACAGCGGCGATTGCTTTGCTGTTTTTCATGCACGGGGCAAAACTTTCCCGAGATGCGATTGTGGCGGGT
Source organism: Buttiauxella sp. (assembly GCA_035271785.1). Classification (GTDB taxonomy): domain Bacteria; phylum Pseudomonadota; class Gammaproteobacteria; order Enterobacterales; family Enterobacteriaceae; genus Buttiauxella. The sequence continues at coordinate 11,461 of DATERH010000142.1, read as the reverse complement.
ATGGGGCACTGGAAACTCCACCTTGTGGTTTTCTTCAGTACCTTCGCGCTCTTTCCGCTGTTGGGGCTGGCGATGGCCTTTCTTTCACCGGCGATCCTTAATCAACCGTTGTACATGGGCTTCTTATACCTCTGCGCGTTGCCGGCGACAGTGCAGTCAGCAATTGCCTTCACTTCGGTCGCGGGTGGCAACGTTGCGGCGGCGGTGTGTAGCGCCTCTGCATCCAGCATTTTGGGTATTTTCTTGTCACCGATTTTAGTCGGCGCATTAATGAATACCCAGGAAGGTACGACTGACACGCTGCATGCGATTGGCAAAATCATTCTGCAACTGATGGTGCCGTTCGTAGTAGGGCATTTGTCGCGTCCATTGATTGGTCGCTGGGTCGATAAACATAAAAAACTGATTAGCATGACTGACCGGTCATCCATTCTGCTGGTGGTGTATGTGGCATTCAGCGAAGCGGTGGTAGAAGGTATTTGGCAGCAGGTTAATGGCACCGCCTTGTTAGCCGTTTTGGGCTGCTCTATTGTGTTATTGGCAATTGTATTGGTTTTCAATACCTGGATTGCGCGGTTAATGGGTTTTAACACGGCAGATGAAATTACCATTGTGTTCTGCGGCTCGAAGAAAAGCCTCGCGAACGGTGTGCCGATGGCGAACGTGTTGTTCCCAGCCAGTGTTGTGGGGATGATGGTGCTGCCGCTGATGATATTCCATCAGGTGCAATTGATGGTCTGTGCGGTGCTGGCACAACGTTATGCACGTAAAACGGCGAAGGAAAAAAGAGCGTTTGAGTCAGTCTCCTGACTCAAACATTTACTGAAGGCTGAGACGTTTTAGGCTGCGCGAACTTTAGCGATCAGCGCCTGCTTCTCCGCTTCACTCAGGAAGGCAATTTTCAAACCATTTTCTTGCGCGGTACGGATGTGTGCCGCGCTCAGACCCGCTTGCGGGGCGGCTACCGTATATTCATGAATAATATCGATACCCTGGACTGCCGGATCATCGGTATTAATGGTCGCCAGCACGCCTTTATTCAGGAAAGTAATCAACGGATGCTTATCCAAAGATGCCACGGTGCTGGTTTGAATATTGGATGTCAGGCAGGATTCAATACCGATACCGTGTTCTACCAGAAAGTCCATCAGCGCGGGATCTTCAACGGCTTTGACACCATGGCCGATACGCTCTGCACCCAGTTCACGAATCGCCTGCCAAATACTCTCAGGACCTGCTGCTTCACCCGCGTGAACAGTGATATGCCATCCGGCATCGCGCGCACGGTTAAAGTGGTTCAGGAACAAACTACCCGGAAAACCCAGTTCATCACCGGCAAGGTCAAGGGCAGTAATGTTGTCACGATGCGCTAGCAGGGCATCCAACTCCGCTTCGCAAGCAGCTTCACCAAACGTACGGCTCATAATGCCAATCAAACGTGCTTCGACACCAAAATCGCGGCAGCCCTGGCGAACACCTTCAATCACCGCTTCTACTACACCGGCGACTGGCAAGTTATGCGTCATCGCCATGTATCCCGGCGAAAATCGCAGCTCTACATAATGCAGACCGTTGCGCGCTGCATCTTCAATATTTTCCCACGCCACACGGCGGCAGGCATCAAGAGAGGCCAGGACTTTTACGCCCCAGTCGAGTTTTTGCAAGAAACTGACCAAGTCAGGTGCGGTTTCCACGACTTGTACATGGGGGCGAAGTGTTTCAAGAGAATCAGCCGGGAGCGGCAAATTAAACTGGCGGCCTAGATCGAGGATAGTTTGTGCGCGAATATTCCCATCAAGATGGCGGTGCAAATCAGTTAACGGCAAGGTGGTATCAATCATGGTCGCACTCTTTTATGGCTGAAAGTTCGAGTGATTATAAATGTTATGCACTGACAGTGCGAAATCTTCATCGTTGTTTAAAGAGCTTCACCGTTCTGGTGAGGCGGGCGTGCTGCTGATGGAATGATCTATACCTATCGCTATGTTTTTTTAATGAGTTTTATTTTTGTAAATGCAAGCGAGGCGGGTGTGTGCTAGTTTTAATTGCACAAAATTTAATCAGCTGGGGGTGAGTTATGGATAGTAGGGAGGATCGTAATCATCTCATTAGTTTAGCTATTGGGGTAGCAGTGGTGACGCTTATAGCAGACGGAAAGGTCATCAATCGTGACAGTATTGTCGATGAGCTGGAACGGCAGAAACGCGTGACGGGTAATGTCATCGGGAAAAGTGCTAACCGAGATGCGGCTGATCTGGTCAGAAAAGGTCAATAAAAAAACTGGGACAGAGCATTCCAAATTGACGGGCAAATTTGAGCATGAAGCGGAAGTTATTACTTTCTGCTTATAGTCATACCAATGGCCCTGGAGATATTGGCCCAGTTTGTGGTGAATTTGCTTCAGGAGAACACCGCCTGATAAGAAGGGGTTTTCAGAAAGGTCGCGACCATAAAATCGACGAAAGCCCGGGTCTTGGCTGGTATGGGCCAGGTGCTCTGAAAATACAAAAACAGATAACCGGCATGATGGTGCCAGTCAGTATGTTGCCAGGGCATCCATTTTGTAAATCACACTGCGCATGATGTATCGCGACCCACCCCACGCCGGCACCCAACAGTACTGCATAATGCAGCGGCTTAATGACCTTGAAATGTTGTTAAACCCGAGAAGCTTGACCTTAACGATCATCTCCAGAGGCAGAATTAAACCTACGTTATGACTGAAAGGAATTACTCTCGTATCTTAACGACCACTTTTCCTTTCGCATGCCCCTTGGCAAGGTAAGCAAGAGCATCCTTTGATTCTGCAAAAGGGAATACCTTGTCGATAACAGGCTTGATTTGTTCAGCCTCTATGAGTTTGCCGATTTGGGTAAGCTTATCGCCATCAGGACGGACAAAAAGAAATGAATAGGTCAGGCCCCGTTTTTTCGTAAGACGCATAATCTTGCGACTCATCAGCCCGAATACTAAACGCAGGAAGAAGTTTAATCCCCGCGCCCGGGCGAACGCAGCATCTAATGGGCCGATGAGAGAAACAATCTTTCCACCAGACTTAAGAATTTGGGTGGATTTTTCAATTGCATCGCCTCTGATAGTGCCAAGAACAATATCGTAGCCACTCAGCTCGTTTTCAAATTCTTGCTTTTTATAATCAATCACTTCGTCTGCGCCAAGATGACTCACCCACCCGACGTTGTCTGTACTGGTGGTCGTTGCCACCTGTGCACCAAGGTGCTTCGCCAGTTGGATGGCAAAACTGCCAATCCCCCCGGAACCTGCCGGGATGAAAACCTTCTGACCAGGCTGCAACCCGGCTCGCTCTTTCAGCGCCTGCCAGGAGGTGAGGCTTACCATCGGGAGCGAAGCCGCCTGCACGAAATCCAGGTTTGCGGGTTTCATGGCCGCACAGCTTTCAGGCACCAAAGCGAATTCGGCAAGAGAACCCGTTCCCCTGTCGAAAATGCTGGCGAAAATTTCGTCGCCTGGTTTGAAGCGCGTCACTCGACTCCCCGCCGCGATGACAACCCCGGACAAGTCGCTACCCAATGTGGCGGGGAGTTTGAAATGCAAAACAGGCTTGAATGTTCCGGTGGGGATAATGTTATCAATCGGGTTCAGACCCACAGCGTAAACTTTAACCAGGATTTCATCAGCATTGGGTGCAGGATAATCTACGTTATCGAATCCCAGATCAGGGGATTTACCATAGCGTTTAAACGTAAACGCTTTCATCGTCTTAGTATTCATTTGTTGTTTACCTTGTCGTGTTTGTCAGTGAAATTGTTCTTAACCTCCCTGTTGCTGAGTAAAAAGGCTATCCCCAGAAATAGTTCGATAAACACGGCAAAAAATATCTGCCCGTTGACGTGCCCTTCGTGCCATTCAGCGATACCAAGTACGGTTAAAATAAGAGATATCGTGCTGATACCGGCAGCCAGAGCATAACGGGGCAGGGAAGGCTCTGCATTTCTGGCGAATAAACACATTACCCCCATTCCCGCAAAAAGTGCGGCTGAGCGACGGCTGATTACACCGGTACCCGGCGTCGGTTCAATTCCCCACAGCGTCAAGATTTGTTCCGGGAAAAACATCCATCCTGTGGCCAGGATGAAAAACAACACCGAGGTCAGAATAGCCAATTGAGAAAATTTCATTTTTTATTCTTTCGCATCAAGCTGAAGACTGTTGCGCACCACCTTATCCAGGAATGATGCAGGCGCGAATCTGAGAATAAAATTCAGTTTACCGGCCAGCGTTCCCGCCGTGTAGCGCACCTTTGGACGTAAAGTCTGAGCCGCTTTAACAACCACTTCAGCCACGACCTCCGGGCTTTCCGCCTCAGCCATTGCCTTACTAACCACCTTCACCAGCTTAGCCCGGATAAGGTCATACTCTTCAAGCTTTGCATCCGGCTCGATATTATTGGCTTCAAACTGTGTTTTTATGTAGGCAGGTTCAATGACAGAAACTCTGATGCCCTGCGTGCGCAGCTCATGATCCAGTGCTCCCGAATACCCTTCGACCGCATGCTTACTGGCAGAATAAAGCGCCACATATGGCAATGGAACGCTCCCCAATATTGAACCAATGTTGATGATACGTCCCTGACCCTGACGGCGCATATGAGGAACGACAGCTCGTGTCAGCCTGACTATTCCCAGAAAGTTCGTATCAAAAATGTTCCTGGCCTGCTCAATTGAACTCTCTTCTGCGGCCGCAGGGGCAACACCAAAACCGGCATTATTGACCAAAATATCTATTTGCCCCTCCCGTCGCAGTAACTCATCAATTGCAGCCTTAACGGAATCATCGTCCGTCACATCAAGCTTCAACAATGGAAATGGATGCGTGCGCTTCAGGGTCTCGCGTCGGCTGGTGCCGTACACCGTATAACCCGCCGCTAAAAGTTTATTAGCCGTCGCCTCGCCAATACCTGAGGAGGCTCCTGTCACAAGTGCTACACGTTTATTTGTCATGTTGAAATAAGACCTTCATGAGTTGTTTAAGGTTTCTCATTGATGATGGGAAATAAGCCATACGGAATTAATGTGAGGTTCACTTCTGTGCAGAACTGTTGAAAGCACGGTAATCAGCGTCCTGCAGTTTGCCTCTCATTATCTAAAGCGTTTTATATCGCTCTGCGGCTTCATCTTGTTTGATGTCTGAAAGCAAAGCCTGACGTGAAGCATCCAGGGTGTCCCAGCGTGTAGCATTATGTAACGGCGGGATGGTGACGAGTTCACGGCGATCGAAGCCCATCAGTGCTGCGTCAACTAACTCACCCACTTCCATCATTTGGGATGAGTGACTGATGTCGATACCTGCGCGTTCCCAAATTTCCGTGTAAGTGCCGGCAGGGAGCACCGCCTGGATATAAATGCCCTTAGGTGATAGCTCCAGATTCATTCCCTGAGACAAGAAAAGAACAAAGGCTTTGGTTGCGCCGTAAACCGTCATGGCAAACTCCGGGGCCAGGCCTACGACGGAACTGATATTGACGATCGAGCCTTCACCCGCTTGCACAAACCGTGGCGCCACGGCACTGGCAAGTCTCGTGAGGGCGGTGACATTAAGCGCGATAAGGCTTTCTATCGATTCAGGCGTTTGCTCTGTAAAACTGCCGGACTGTGCGATGCCTGCGTTATTGATAAGAATGCCAATCTGCGTGTCTTCACGCAGGCGAGCTTCGACCAAGGCTAAATCACTCGTTTGCGTGAGGTCAGCAGGCAAAGCGTCGACAGAAATGCCATTTTCCTGTCGCAGACGATCGGCAAGTTTCTCTAACTTTGCTTTGTCGCGTGCAACCAGAACAAGGTCGTGCCCCCGGCGGGCGAACCGTTCAGCGTAAACAGCACCAATACCCGTGGATGCGCCTGTAATGAGAACTGAAGCTTTAGTCATAAGTTGATCTTCTTTATTAATGTGTAAACAGAATTCGCCATGTGGAACGTTGGTAAAATAGTGACTCCCGCAGGACTATTTGCTGGCCTCGGTTAGTGACGGGTAATCGGTATATCCTTCTGCACCACCGCCATAAAGTGTTTCAGGATTGAGTGAAGCCAGAGGCGCGCCCATCTTTAGTCTTTCGACCAGATCTGGATTGGAGATGAACGGGCGACCAAACGCGAACAGCTCGGCTTTGCCCTGCGCAAGTTGAGTAGACGCTAACGCCAGGTCATAGCCATTGTTGCCGATGTAGGTGTTTTTAAAACGCCGGCGCAGGGAGTCGTAATCGAACGGTGATACATCACGCGGGCCGCCCGTCGCACCTTCAACCACATGGAGGTACACGATACCTAATGCATCGAGTTGTTCAGCGAGATAGTCATATTGTGGCTGCGGATCACTGCATGAAATCGCATTAGCAGGTGACACCGGTGAAATGCGTACGCCAGTGCGTTCTGCGCCGATCTCATCTTTTACGGCCGCCGTGACTTCCAGCAGCAGGCGCGCACGATTCCCGACAGAACCGCCGTATTCATCAGTACGCTGGTTTGCGCCATCTTTAAGGAACTGTTCCAGCAGATATCCATTCGCGCCGTGGATCTCCACGCCGTCAAATCCGGCGGCAATGGCATTGGCCGATGCCTTTCTGAAATCGTCGATAATCCCCGGTATTTCCTGCAACGCCAGCGCACGTGGTTCAGAGACATCAGCAAAACCGTTGTTCACAAAGGTCTTGGTCTCAGCACGGATGGCGGACGGCGCAACCGGCGCAGCGCCACCCGGCTGTAAATCGACATGCGAAATTCGTCCTACGTGCCATAACTGTACAAATATGCGCCCGCCTTTGGCATGCACGGCGTCAGTCACTTTGCGCCAGCCATCGATTTGAGCTTGTGTATAGATCCCCGGTGTATCCTGATAACCCTGCGCCTGTGCGGAGATCTGCGTCGCTTCGGTAATCAGCAATCCTGCTGTGGCACGCTGGGCGTAGTAGGTCGCCGCCAGTTCGCCCGGTACCAGCCCCGCTCCGGCCCGGTTACGTGTCAGCGGTGCCATCACGATGTGGTTGGCCAGTGTTATTGAGCCAAGATCATAGGGTTGAAATAGTGGTCGGTTGGTCATGTTTATTCGCCTGCTAAGTGGTGGGTCAAATGTTAATGTAATGATGATGATCATCATCTATAAAGTCAACCGGTTTGATTATGGTCATCATCAATGTATACTTAAACCCTATTTTTGAGAGGGGCAGGAAAGCATGAAAGTGTCAAAAGAGCAGGTTCGGGAAAACCGGATGCGCATTGTTGAAACGGCCTCAGAACTTTTTCGTGAGCGCGGTTACGATGGCGTGGGCGTGGCGGAACTGATGTCTGCGGCAGGGTTAACCCACGGCGGGTTCTACAAGCACTTTGGTTCCAAGGCTGACCTGATGTCAGAGGCGATGAACTGCGGTTTTACACGATCCGCAGAAAGTACGGCAGGGGTAAACCGGGAAACATTTGTTGAATACTACCTCTCCCGACAGCATCGCGATGATATGGGAAAGGGTTGCGTGATGTCGGCTCTGGGCACCGATACAGCCCGCCAATCTGAGTCAATTAAGGCAATGTTTGCGGCTGGAATTGAACGTCAACTGGCTGTTTTAGGAAATGAAAATAGAGTGGGGGGCGGAACGCGTGCCGACTTGATCGACACTATTGCTCATCTGGTTGGGGCTCTGGTGTTATCCCGTGCTTGCCCTGATGACTCACCTCTGGCTGATGAGATTCTGGATGTTTGCCGCGCTCGCATTCTTGGTCATGAAGTCCATGAGGACTGAATTTCCCGATGGCATTTTAATCGCCCCTCATCGGGAAATTTCCTACCTTCATACGATTAAAAATTCCCGCGAATTTACCTGGGATGCAGCCCCATCAATAAAGCCAATCTTAGGAATTCTCAGGGGGCGAATGGCTATTTCTGGCACCAAACCGTCTCCAGGAAGGACTCCAGGCGGTGATGAGCGTGAAGCGAAAGTTGAGTCTGAAAAGATAGCGCTGAACCGTTGTAAATACTAATGCTCATATATTTTATTCTATCAATCAGGAAAAACACCTCTCTGTGCTATATAACTGGAAGTAATTTTTTTAGCCCATTGTTTAACTGTTCAACAACGCCATTCACATCCATGCCCATTTGCGAATGAATAATCGCACCATCAATCAACATCATTATATTATCAGTTGATTTATGTTCTGTAATATCGATCAACGACCCTATTATCTTGCAAGTCTCAAGTTTGTGATGACGACATATATATTTAACTTCATCTCTAATATCTTCAGCTTCTACTTCAGCAGTTGCATTCATGAATGCACAACCACGAAAAGAAGGGTGGTTGAACCATTCTTTAAAAGTTTCGGAAAGCGCATACGATGGGGCTTTGTTTTCGTCTAATTTTTTTCTAAGAGTGATATGAAACCAATCGCTCCAGATTTCATGTCTGTAATTCAAATAAGCTATTATCAATGAACTTTTACTTGGATAATGCCGATAAAAAGTGACTTTTGTGACCTTTGCCTGCTGAATGATTTTATCAATACCTGTTGCCCTAATACCTGATGAGTAAAATAAATCATGCGCTGTAATCAGTATTTTTTCCTTGGCGCTGATTTTTCTATCATTACTCATTTTTAACGAAAACATAGTGTAAATGACCTTCATTGGTGTGTTGACAGTATTATTTCTAAGACGTAAATTAACATAAAGTAGACAGATCTGTCTACTTTATGCGACTTAGAGGAATTCAAAATGAATACACGTCCCCCTGTACCACCATTCACCCTTGAAAGCGCAATGGAAAAAGTTAGGCTAGCAGAAGATGGCTGGAACAGCCGTGATCCAGCTAAAGTGGCGCTGGCATATTCAGTGGATACCCAATGGCGAAACCGTACAGAATTTGCGACTAACCGTGAGGAAGCACAGCTATTTCTGGAGCGTAAATGGAAGAAGGAGCTCGATTATCGCCTGATAAAAGAACTTTGGGCATTTACTGCAAACCGGATTGCCGTGCGTTATGCCTATGAATGGCATGATGATTCGGGTAATTGGTTCCGTTCATACGGCAATGAAAATTGGGAGTTCGAGCGAGACGGGCTGATGCAACGCCGCTTTGCTTGTGTGAATGATATGCCTATTAGTGAATCTGAACGGTTGTTCCACTGGCCACTGGGAAGGCGCCCTGACAATCATCCGACTCTTAGCGAACTTGGGTTGTAGCGGCTAAGGCTGGCATTGTTCATCTTATAGGTATCTCGCATAATTGTGCCATTCACATTTCGTTATGGTAAATACAAGTCACCGCATCAACCAGGTAATGAGAATAATGATGAGAACAGTCGAGATATTGCAGTACACCTTGAAGAGAGGGACGGGAAAGGATTTCCATAAAATAATGGTTGAGCAGAGTGCGCCTCTTCATCGCGCATCGGGAATGGATATAGTTTCTTTTGGTAACTCAATACACGATGAAGATTCATATTACCTGATCCGTTCTTACGCTGACCTGGGTCATTTGAAATCGTCACAGGATGCATTTTACAGCAGCGATGCATGGATAAATGGCCCACGGACAGCAATCATCGATCGAATTGAAACCAGCGTGAAATCAGTTCTGCTTCTCGGCGATGAAGTTATTGATAAGCTGAGAACGTGAGTGTAGTGCTAGCCACGGTTGTATTAATTCAAACTGGACGGGGATACCGTTCTTCAACAGGAGACGCCAAATCCTAAATATCTTTCAAAAGCCCACAGAAATCTGTGAGCTTAAAAGAATCTAAAAACTAACAATAAACTCGGCATAACGAGCCTGTAACTGTGAGAGTCCAGTTATTGGCTGATGCAGGAATAAAGACCGATTGGCCGGTCCTGACAGTTAACGTTTCACCATTGGTGTGTTGTAGCGAAGCGTTCCCGTTAATCACCAAAAGAATTTCTGCGCTTTGGGTGTGAATCGGCAAATTGTGAACATCTTTGATCACACTAAAGCGAAAATCATCTACCGGAATAGGGTAGCTGGCCTGCCCGTTTTCTTCTACTGGTGCCATCAGCAGTGATTTCTGAGGCGTGGGTGCAAATGACGTGCAGGTAACCAGTTCTTTAAAATTAATTTTTTTACCCGTTAAGCCTGCCCGCAGTACGTTATCTGAATTCGCCATCACCTCGATAGCTGTCCCCTGTACATAGGCATGCAGCGTGCCCGGGTGTAAGAACATGGCTTCACCGGGTTGCAGAGTAATGCAATTCAGGAACAACGGAGCCAGAACGCCTGTATCATGCGGGTAATACTGGTAAAGTTTATGAATAAAGCGTGCCAGATTATCGCCATACAATTTTTGTGCATCACTTACCAGTCGTTGTAACGCTTCCTTTTTAACCCCTTCAGACAATTGCATGATCTCGAAGAAAAAAACCTGTAGTCCTTCAGTATCAGGTTGCTGTTCAAGAACTTTTATTACGCCGCTGAGTCCCTCTATATCAAGCATTTTAAAATGCACAATAATTTCACCTGGCTCACGAAAACCATTCATCGCCATAAAGGGGGTAATGGCGTACACCAGCTCAGGCTTATGATTCGCATCGTTATAGTCAGGGGTGTCAGATGTTAAATTTTCCTGTGTGGCATACCCCAACTCAGCCTGTTCTTTTTGGGGATGGACCTGAATGGACAATGCACTATCAGCAGCAAGTATTTTCAGCAAATAGGGTAAGTCGCCAAATCGTTCAGCGGTGGCCGCGCCGAGCATGGCCATTTTGTCGCTGGCAATCAGTTTAGTGAGAGGAAGGGGCGATCCTTCCACTGTGACTTGGGAAATACCCGCAGGGTGAACCCCCATCCACAGCTCTGCTTGCGGTTGGTCATCAGGATTTAAAACATGAAAGCACTGATTCAGCGCATTATGGCTACCCCATGGGTAATTTTTTACTGCGTTGGTTAAAGTGTAAAAACAACGTTGACTCACAACGAGTGCTCCTTGCAGACAAACTGATTACTTTGAGCTAATGCCCTGAACCAAACACCGTTACGTTTGATATGACGTTCACCAGTGTCGAGATCGAGGCGGTAGAAACCATAACGGCGTTTAAAGGAGTTAACCCACGACCAGTTATCAATGAATGTCCATTGGTGTAAGCCGAAGCAGTTAGCGCCATCGGAAATTGCTCGGTGTAGCTGAACCAGGTGTTCTTCCATCAGGTTGATTCGGAAACTGTCGTCAATAACACCATCTGGTTGTACTGGCCCCTCTGACTCAAGATCCATCGCAATACCTATTTCCGCTAAATACCATTTAATGTTGCCGTAGTTTTCGCGAATATTGGTTGCAATGTCGTATATAGCCTGTGGATGGATTTCGTTATTATCGCGATAAGGGTTGAAGCGACCATTCGGGTCAATATAGTTTTCAAAATAGAATTCAGGCGTAAAGTAGTCGAGCGTGTATTCCGCCTCTCGTGCCTTAACGCGGCGTGGCACGTA
>DATERH010000141.1:0-11000 GCA_035271785.1 Buttiauxella sp. | reverse complement strand
ACCTACGGCGATATACATCGGCCAGTTGGACTTCTCGGTGCCAAGTGGCAGGTTATAAAGAATGAAATCGATAATGCCGTTAGCGCCGATAGCGTGAACACCCAGCAGGTAGAACAGCATCATGCCGATACCGGTCAGAACCGCATGCACGCCGAACAGTAGCGGAGCGACAAACAGGAAGGAAAACTCCAGCGGCTCGGTCACACCAACCAGCATCGAGGTTAACGCCGCAGGAATAAGAATCGCTTTGGCAGCGGCTTTGCGCTCGGGTTTTGCGGTCATATACATGGCGAGAGCCGCGGCAGGCAGGCCGAACATTTTGCTGATGCCGCGTGCATCCCACACCACCGTGCTGCTGAGTTGATGAACACTCGGGCAGGCCATTTCCGCGAAGTAAATATTGCGCGCGCCCTGATAAATATTGCCGCAAACATCGGTTGTGCCACCTAATTCGGTGTACAGGAAGGGGGTATAGACCAAGTGATGAAGACCGGTTGGCACCAGAATGCGTTCGAGGAAGCCATAGATAGCCACGCCAAATGCTCCCGCACCTTTAATCGCCAGCGCCAGCGCACTGATACCGTGCTGAGCAAACGGCCAGAGTTCGCTCATCACCACGCCGAGCAACATCGAAACGGGAAGCATGATAATAGCGACGAAGCAGTGGCCAGAGTAAATCGCCATTGCACCGGAAAACTGTACGCTGGAATAGCGATTGTATAAGTATCCTGAGAGCGCTCCGGTGAGGATGCCGGCGAAAACGCCCATCTCTAGCACTTGCACGCCTAAAACCATGCTTTGCCCGGCGGCACGCATTTGGTCTGCCGGAGCCAGTTCACCTTGCAGTTGTAGAGTCACATTCATCGCATTAATGAATACGATAAAAGTGACCAGGCCAATCAATGCGGCATACCCTTTGTCTTTGGCCGCAAGGCCAATGGGAATACCCACACCAAATACCAGCGCCAGGTTTGCCAACACCGATACTGCTGATTTGGAGATCAGAACCCCAGTGTGCTGAATTGAAGGGTGGCTGAGGAACGGTAAATATTCAGCCAGGTTACCATTGCCCAATACATTACCGAACGCGATAAATAAACCGACGATCGGCAAAATAAGCACTGGGCCATAGAGTGATTTTCCGAAATTCTGTAGGGCATTAACGGCACTTTTCATTTAGCAGTCTCTTATTATCACTTTAGCTAAACACCGCGTTGAGGCAGCGATTCAGCTTGAAATGTAGCAAGGATAAGGACTGTCTTTCTATCTATCTTATTGTTTTAAAAACAGATGACTTATAAGGTAACATGTAACCTTGCGGACTGTGATCACGCTTCCACTTTGCAACAGAACTTCAGTCGCAACAGTTGCACAATAAAAGTTGGCATTGCGAGAAAGCGCGCAATGTACAGTCTGCATACTTTCGTTTTTTTAATGTACCCGCATAATACATAGACAACGCAGTGGGTTAATGGGCAGTATCGGCCAGGGATAAAACATGAAAGCAATACGTCTGGGTACGCTGGCAGCAGCGCTAGTGGCAGCTTTGGTTCTTTCAGGATGCGACAATAACGACACACCTCAACCGCTGGCGAAGAACGATAGCGCGGCCCAGCAAAGTGCGGCCCCAGTGGCAAAACCTGATGCCTCACAACTCGACAAGTTAGCGAAGGACTCAGTGGGTAAACCGCTTAAATTGCTTGATGCATCCGAGGTTCAGCTCGATGGGGCGAGCACGTTGGTCCTCACCTTCTCAATTCCACTCGATCCCAATCAAGATTTCTCCCGCGTGACGCATTTGGTGGATAAAACCAGCGGCAAAGTTGACGGTGCGTGGGAACTTTCAGTCGACCTAAAAGAATTACGTTTGCGCCACCTTGAGCCTAAACGTGAACTGATACTGACGGTTGATAACGGCTTGCTTGCTCTCAATAAAACCACTTTTGACAGCCACTTCGAGAAGCAAATTTCGACGCGAGATATTCAACCAAGCGTTGGGTTTGCCAGCCGGGGTTCATTGTTGCCAACTAAAGTGATTGCAGGTTTACCGGTGATGGCCCTCAACGTCGATAAAATTGACGTCAATTTTTACCGGATTAAAAGCGAATCGTTGAGTTCATTCATCAGTCAGTGGCAATACCGAAACTCAGTCTCTAACTGGGAGTCTGACAATTTACTCAAGCTTTCTGATTTGGTTTACAGCGGCAGATTTGACCTTAATCCTGCGCGCAATACCCGTGAAAAACTGCTGCTACCGCTAGGCGAAATTAAACCGCTGCAACAACCTGGCGTTTATATCGCGATAATGAACCAGGCCGGTCATTACAGTTATAGCAATGCCGCAACATTGTTTACGTTAAGCGACATCGGCGTGTCAGTGCACCGTTACCATGACCAGTTAGATGTCTTCACTCAAAGCCTTGAAAATGGTGCAGCCCAGTCCAGTGTGGAAATCTCCCTGCTTGATGAAAAAGGGCAAACTCTTGCACAGGTGAAGAGCGACGCTGACGGCCACGCTACGCTGGAAAAACCCGGTAAAGGGACGTTATTACTCGCGCGTACTGCCGAGCAAACTACCCTGCTGGATTTGAGCCGCCCGGCACTGGACCTGGCTGAATTTGATATTGCTGGAGATGCCGGATTCACTAAGCAATTTTTTATGTTTGGCCCAAGGGATCTTTATCGCCCAGGTGAAACCGTACTGCTTAACGCCTTGCTACGTGATAGCGATGGGAAAACACTGCCCGCTCAACCGGTAAAACTGGAAGTGGTGAAACCGGACGGCCAGGTTGCCAGAACACAAGTCTGGCAGCCAGAAAACGGTTTGTACCAATTGAGCTACCCCTTAAATCAGAATGTGCAAACCGGCAACTGGCAGCTGCGAGTTAATACCGGTGATAACCAGCCACGTATTTGGTCATTTAAAGTCGAAGACTTCATGCCAGAGCGTATGGCACTTAATATCACCGGCAATAAAGACCCCGTCAGCCCTGATGAATCAGTGAGCTTCCAGATTGCTGGGCGTTATCTGTACGGTGCACCTGCATCCGGTAACAATCTGCAAGGGCAACTGTTCTTACGTCCGCTTCGTGAAGCGGTGCCTGCATTACCAGGGTTCCAGTTTGGTGACATAAACGAAGAAAACCTCACTTTGAATTTGGATGAAGTCCAGCTACAGCTTGATGAGCAAGGCAAAACAACAGTGAATGCTGATAGCCAATGGGCTGATGTCCATTCGCCATTACGACTGGTGCTACAAGCCAGTTTGCTGGAATCAGGCGGCCGTCCAGTGACGCGTCGTGCTGAACAAGCTATCTGGCCTGGTGTTGCGCTGCCCGGCATTCGTCCACAATTTTCCAGCAAAGAGATCTACGATTACCGAACTGACAGCACCCGGACTCAACCTATTGTCGATGAAGACACTAACGCTAGTTTTGACATCGTTTATGCCAATGCTAAAGGGGAAAAACTGGCGGTTTCCGGGCTTGATGTGCGGCTCATCCGCGAGCGCCGAGATTACTTCTGGAGCTGGGAAGAGGGTGAGGGCTGGCAGTCTCAATATGACCAGAAAGACCTCGTAGAAGCGGAGCAAAAGCTCACGCTTGCTGCGGGCGAAACCGGCAAAGTGGCTTTCCCAGTTGAATGGGGTTCCTACCGTCTTGAAGTCCGTGAGCCGGATACAAACATTGTGAGCAGCCTGCGTTTTTGGGCGGGTTATAGCTGGCAAGACAACAGTGACGGCGAAGGCGCAGTACGGCCTGATCGTGTGACGCTGAAAATAGATAAGCCTGCTTATAAGGCGGGCGATACTATCAATCTGCATATTTCTGCTCCCGCTGCGGGTAAAGGCTATGCGATGGTGGAATCCAGTGATGGTCCACTGTGGTGGAAAGAAATTGATGTGCCAGAGAAAGGCCTGGATATCGCTATTCCAGTGGATAAAAGCTGGCAGCGTCATGATTTGTATTTGAGCACACTGGTGATTCGACCAGGTGATAAGAGCCGTTCGGCAACACCAAAACGCGCGGTCGGTATTTTGCATCTTCCACTGGCTGATGAAAGCCGCCGACTGGCACTTAAGTTAGAAGCACCCGCTAAAATGCGGCCGAATCAAAATCTGACAGTGAAAGTAAAAACCCAACCCATAAACGGTGAAATGCCAAAGCAAATTAATGTACTGGTTTCTGCTGTTGATAGTGGTGTATTGAATATCACTGACTACAAAACGCCGGATCCGTGGGAAGCCTTCTTTGGCCGTAAACGTTATGGCGCAGATTTATACGATATCTACGGTCAGGTGATTGAAGGGGAAGGGCGCTTAGCCGCGTTACGCTTTGGTGGTGATGGCGATGAAGGCGATGAGCTAAGTCGGGGCGGTAAAAAACCGGTCAACCACGTCACTATCATTGCTCAGCAAGCTCAGGCGGTACAACTGGACGAGAAAGGCGAAGGAACCGTCACGCTCCCTGTTGGCGATTTTAACGGTGAACTGCGTGTCATGGCGCAAGCCTGGACCGATGACCGCTTTGGTAACAGCGAGGGCAAAGTGGTGGTCGCCGCACCACTGGTGACTGAACTGGCCGCGCCGCGCTTTATGGCGAGCGGCGATAGCAGTCGTTTGGCTATGGATCTCACAAATCTTACTGACCAGCCGCAACAACTGAATATAAACCTCAACACCAACGGCCTGATTGCGCTGGACTCAGCAGCGTCACAAACTCTGAAACTGTTGCCAGGGGCTCGGAAAACACTGTTTATCTCAGTCAGTGCGTTGGATGGTTTTGGTGATGGGCAACTCAATGCGCAAATTAGTGGGGTCAACTTACCGGGTGAAACATTCGCTGCCCTGACCAAGCAGTGGACCTTATCCGTGCGTCCTCCGTTCCCGGCACAAAGTATCAATAGTGGTGCGGTGCTTGCTCCCGGTGAAGTGTGGGATATTCCGCAGCAACATATTTCCGGTTTAGCACCGTCAACACTTGAAGGGCAAGTATTGCTCAGTGGGCGCCCGCCATTAAACCTGGCGCGCTATATTCGTGAGCTTAAAGCCTATCCGTATGGTTGCCTTGAGCAAACGACCAGCGGGCTGTTCCCTTCGCTTTATACCAATCAGGCGCAGCTTTCGGCTCTTGGGATAAAAGGAACCACTGATGAGCAGCGTCGTGCTGCCATTGATTTGGGGATTTCTCGCCTTCTCGATATGCAGCGCGATAACGGCAGCTTTGGTTTATGGGACAAAGAAGGGCCGGAAGAATACTGGTTAACGGCTTATGTGACTGATTTTCTGGTTCGAGCAAACGAGCAAGGCTATAGCGTTAATGTTGATGCGCTCACTAAAGCCAATCAGCGCCTGCTGCGCTACCTTCAGGACTCAGGGCTTATTGCACTGCGTTATAGCGATGATGCTGCTGCCAGTAAATTTGCGATCCAAGCCTACGCAGGGCAAGTGTTAGCGCGCCAGCAAAAAGCACCTCTTGGAGCGTTGCGTGATCTCTGGCAGCGGCACAGTACCGCCCGCGCTGGCTTACCGTTGGTACAATTGGGTGTGGCGTTAAAGTTAATGGGCGATGCCCCGCGTGGTGAACAAGCTATCAAGTTAGGGTTGCAAACCCGCCGGAGTGACGAGCGAATCTGGATGGCTGACTACGGTAGCGAATTGCGTGATAAAGCGATGATTCTCAGTCTTCTGGAAGAGAACAAATTACTACCAGACCAGCAGAATAACGTGCTGTTGGATCTCTCTAACCTCGCCTATAGCCAACGCTGGCTATCGACTCAGGAAAGTAACGCGCTGTTCCTGGCGGGGCGTAACTGGCAAACGGCGAAAGGGAATTGGCAATCGCAGGTCTCATTTACTGACGAACCATTGGCGAGTGGGCAATCCATAACACGTAATTTGACTGCTGAACAACTCGAACTCCTGCAAGTGACCAACACCGGTACTGGCAATCTTTATTTGCGCTTAGACAGTGTGGGCTATCCGCAACAGGCTCCATCGCCATATAGCAATGTGTTACATATTGAGCGTCATTTCCTGGATGCGAAAGGCAATAGTAAGTCGTTGTCAGAGCTGAAAAGTGGTGAGTTAGTGATGGTTTGGTTAGATGTGTGGGCTGATAAAAATGTGCCTGATGCGCTGGTGGTCGATTTACTGCCAGCAGGGCTCGAGCTGGAAAACCAGAACCTTGCTGAAAGTAGTGCCAGTTTGGGTGAAGGTGACAGCCAGATTCAGGGCTTACTGAGCCAGATGCAGCAGGCGGATATCCAGCACCTGGAATTCCGTGATGACCGCTTTGTGGCCGCATTGCCACTCAATGAAAGCCAGCATGCGACGCTGGTTTATTTGGCGCGAGCGGTGACTCCTGGGGCTTATCAGGTACCGGTTTCACAAGTGGAATCGATGTATGTTCCACAGTGGCGGGCAACAGGAGCCAGCACCGGTATGCTGACTGTTCATCCGTAACTGGCCTGCTCAAGTGCGACAGCCTTTACGCTGGCGGCGCTGCTACCTTTTTGTAGTGGTGCCTCTCACTGTTTGCCTGGGGATTTGGCTGGCAGACCGGCTTTGGCCGCTGCCGTTGTCACAGGCGAACCCTGCACGTGTCGTGGTTGCAGCAGACGGCACGCCGCTGTGGCGTTTTGCTGACGAGAACGGCATCTGGCGTTATCCGGTCACGCTGAATGATGTCTCTCCCCGTTATCTCGAAGCCTTGATCAACTACGAAGATCGCTGGTTTTGGGATCATCCAGGTATCAACCCATTTTCGATTTTACGAGCGGCCTGGCAGGATCTTCGCAGTGGAAAGGTGATCTCGGGCGGCAGCACATTGACGATGCAGGTTGCACGTTTGCTTGATCCTCATCCTCGTACCTTCGGTGGGAAAATCCGCCAGGTGTGGCGGGCACTACAACTTGAGTGGCATCTTTCAAAAGAGCAAATTCTCACGCTTTATCTGAATCGAGCACCCTTTGGCGGTACGTTACAGGGCGTAGGGGCGGCCAGTTGGGTCTACCTGGGAAAATCCCCTGAGCATCTTAGTTATGCGCAAGCGGCTTTATTAGCAGTACTCCCGCAGGCTCCTAGCCGTCTGCGTCCAGATCGCTGGCCTGAACGAGCCCAGGCTGCGCGTAATAAAGTGCTGCTTCGCATGGCTGAGCAAGCCGTATGGGAACCGCAACAGGTTAAAGAATCTCTGGAAGAACCTGTTTGGCTTGCAGCGCGCCAGATGCCGCAATTAGCTCCGTTGCTTTCACGTTATCTGATAAATCGCAGTAGCTTGCAGAAGATAACAACCACCATCGATGCACCGTTACAACGCCAATTGGAAGAGTTGGCGTTGAACTGGAAAGCACAGCTTCCGCCACGTTCATCAATGGCGATGCTGGTCGTCGATCACACCACGATGGAAGTGCGCGGTTGGGTAGGTTCAGTCGATATCAATGATCAAAGTCGTTTCGGGCATGTTGATATGGTCACGGCGATTCGCTCACCAGGCTCAGTGCTTAAACCGTTCGTCTATGGCCTTGCGCTGGACGATGGGCTGATTCATTCCACATCGTTGTTACAGGATGTACCACGCCGTTTTGGCGATTACCGTCCGGGGAATTTCGACACAGGTTTTCATGGCCCAGTCAGTATGAGTGACGCGCTAGTGCGTTCGCTCAATCTTCCTGCGGTGCAGGTACTTGAAGCATACGGGCCAAAACGGTTTGCCGCGCAGTTGCGTCACATTGGTTTGGATCTGCGTTTTCCTGTGGGCAGCGAGCCAAATCTTTCACTCATTCTTGGCGGTGGCGGGGCGCGACTGGATCAGTTAGTTGCGGCTTATAGTGCTTTCGCTCGCCATGGACGCGCGGCACAGTTGCGGTTGCAACCGGATCAACCCTTGCTTGAGCGTCCGTTGATGTCTACTGGAGCCGCGTGGATTATTCGTCGAGTTCTGGCAGGCGAAGCACAGCCGCAACCGGATACCACCTTGCCAGCTGTTGTCCCTTTGGCCTGGAAAACGGGTACCAGCTATGGCTATCGTGATGCATGGGCTATCGGGATAAATCCCCGCTATCTTATTGGTATCTGGACTGGGCGCCCTGATAGCACGCCGGTTGCTGGGCAATTTGGCTTAGGTAGCGCCGTGCCGTTGTTAAACCAGGTGAATAATCTGCTGCAAGCCACTTCTGCCGTTCAGCAAGCACGTCTGCCGGTTGACCCGCGTCCGGCATCTGTTTCTCCGGAGGAAATTTGCTGGCCGGGAGGGCAAAATCTTGCCGTGGGAGACAGCAATTGCCGACGCAGATTATCGGGCTGGCTACTGGATGATAGCCAACCGCCAACACTCGAAGCACCAGGACAAGAAAGTATTCAGGGATCGAGAAAAGTTGTCTGGCTGAATGAGCAAGGTAAACGTGTGGCAGCGGATTGCCCAAATGCGACACAACACATTATTTCTTTGTGGCCGTTGCCGCTTGAGCCTTGGTTGCCTGCCAGTGAGAGAAGAGCGGCTCGTTTGCCGGAGGTTTCGGCACAATGTCCGCCAGCACAGAAAGATGAAGTTACGCCTTTATTGTTGTTGGGGGTTCGTGAGAGCGCTATTTTGAAGCGTCTACCTGGCGAATTAAGCTTAGCGCTGCGTCTTAGCGCACAGGGGGGACAAGGTGATCGCTGGTGGTTTTTGAACGGAGAGCCGGTGGGTGAAAACCGAAATGGAATCACGCTAAATCTGGATAAACCGGGAAACTACCAAGTGTTGGTACTTGATGAAGCCGGGCAGATTACTGCGGCTCATTTCACTTTGCAGTAGAGTAATAGAGTGATTTTTAGTCGTTTGAGTGAAAAGTGTTGCTGATATTCGCTTTATTTTAAAAAAATGTTACTTACATCCATAGGCAACTCGAGACTTGCTCATTATAATCGGCGCCAAATCATAACCGGGTATCCGGGTAAACAGAACAGAGACAGAGGTAATCATGGCTATTGAACGTACTTTTTCCATCATCAAACCAAACGCGGTGGCAAAAAACGTTATTGGTAATATTTATGCTCGTTTTGAATCCGCTGGGTTTAAGATTGTTGGCGCAAAAATGCTGCACCTGACTTCAGAGCAGGCTCAGGGTTTCTACGCTGAACACGAAGGCAAACCATTCTTCGACGGTCTGGTTGCATTCATGACTTCCGGCCCAATCGTAGTGACCGTTCTGGAAGGCGAAAATGCTGTTCAGCGTCACCGTGACATTCTGGGTGCAACTAACCCAGCTAACGCTCTGGCCGGCACTCTGCGTGCAGACTACGCTGATAGCTTCACTGAAAACGGCACCCACGGTTCTGATTCTGTAGAATCAGCGGCTCGCGAAATCGCCTATTTCTTTGCTGAAGGTGAAGTTTGCCCACGCACTCGCTAATGACCCTTTCTCAATTGGGTTCAGGTCGCAACATCTGTAACCCAAATGATTTGGGCATTAGCACTAACTGTTAAGCAGTTTTACATTTTATTTGTATGTACAACGCTTTCAGCCATGGCATCTGTGCCATAGAATTTGTACAATGATACGCCCCGGATGAGCTTCCTCTCCGGGGCGTATCTTTTTAACCCTCCTGGGGCCGTAACGTGTAACAACGAGGCCGGAAGAAATTATGTCAGAGCAAATTGTCACTCCTGAGACACCTGTTTCAGTCGTTCCCAACAAGTCAGAAAAAATCAACCTGTTGGATCTTAATCGCCAGCAACTGCGAGAGTTCTTCGCTGATATGGGCGAAAAACCTTTCCGCGCTGATCAAGTCATGAAATGGATGTATCACTATTGCAGTGATGACTTCGATGAAATGACAGACATCAATAAAGTTCTACGTAATAGACTCAAAGAAGTCGCTGAAATCCGCGCACCTGAAGTTGCTGAAGAGCAACGTTCTGCTGATGGCACCATAAAATGGGCAATCAGAATCGCTGATCAGCTGGTCGAAACGGTGTATATCCCCGAAGAAGACCGCGCCACACTGTGTGTTTCCTCTCAGGTTGGTTGTGCTCTGGAATGTAAATTCTGCTCAACAGCTCAGCAAGGTTTTAACCGTAACCTGCGTGTTTCTGAAATTATTGGTCAGGTGTGGCGTGCTGCTAAAATTATCGGCGCGCAAAAGAAAACTGGCGTACGCCCTATCACCAACGTGGTGATGATGGGTATGGGTGAGCCACTGCTGAACCTCAACAACGTGGTTCCAGCAATGGAAATCATGCTTGATGATTTCGGTTTTGGGCTGTCTAAACGTCGTGTAACGCTTTCCACATCGGGTGTGGTTCCTGCACTGGATAAATTGGGCGACATGATTGATGTGGCACTTGCCATTTCTTTACATGCTCCGACCGATGATCTTCGTGACGAAATTATGCCAATCAACAAAAAGTATAATATCGAGACTTTCCTGGCTTCGGTGCATCGCTATCTGGAGAAATCCAATGCCAATCAGGGTCGTGTCACGGTGGAATACGTTCTGCTCGATCACGTCAACGATAGTACTGATCATGCGCATCAATTGGCTGAATGCCTCAAAAATACGCCATGCAAAATTAACCTGATCCCATGGAACCCGTTCCCGGGCGCACCATATGGTCGTAGCTCCAATAGTCGAATTGACCGTTTCTCAAAAGTACTGATGAGTTATGGTTTCACCACTATCGTGCGTAAAACACGTGGTGATGATATTGACGCGGCTTGTGGCCAATTGGCAGGCGAAGTCATTGACCGTACCAAACGTACAATGCGCAAGCGTATGCAAGGTGAACCTATTGATGTTAAAGCAGTCTGATAAGCATTAGTTTTGATCAGATGAGCACCATTCGGTTATACCGCTGTTTGGTGCAAAAAACACGTAGTTATATCTTGCAGTTATGCAAGCTTAGCAAGTGTCTTTAAGATTAATAATTACGGTGCGTTTCAGCGTACTTTAAGGCAGTATGTAGCGGTACAACAATAGTTTAGGCGCATCTATTTAAGCCATCGTGGGTTGCAAT
>DATERH010000140.1:0-7262 GCA_035271785.1 Buttiauxella sp. | reverse complement strand
GGTGTTTTATTCACTAAAGAGGATGTTATGGTAACTATTCGTTTAGCACGTCACGGCGCTAAAAAGCGTCCGTTCTACCAGGTTGTTGTTACTGACAGCCGTAATGCACGTAACGGTCGCTTCATTGAGCGCGTTGGTTTCTTCAACCCTATCGCTGGTGAAAAAGACGAGGCAACTCGCCTGGATCTGGATCGCATCGAGCATTGGGTTGGCCAAGGCGCAACCGTTTCTGATCGCGTATCTGCGCTGATCAAAGCAGCAAAAAAAGCAGCTTAATCTGTCACGGTGGTCATGATGAGCAATCAAATCTCCGCAAAGGCACCTGTTAATCCAATCGTATTGGGTAAGATGGGATCCTGCTACGGTATTCGTGGTTGGCTCAGAGTGTTTTCTTCCACCGAAGACGCCGATAGCATTTTTGACTATCAGC
Organism: Buttiauxella sp.; assembly: GCA_035271785.1. Lineage (GTDB taxonomy): Bacteria > Pseudomonadota > Gammaproteobacteria > Enterobacterales > Enterobacteriaceae > Buttiauxella. The sequence continues at coordinate 6,832 of DATERH010000140.1, read as the reverse complement.
CCTGGTTTATCCAGAAGGCGGGTCAGTGGCAGCAAGTACAGCTGGAAAGCTGGAAGCACCACAATCAGGATCTGGTCATCAAGCTGAAAGGTGTTGATGATCGGGATGCGGCGAATCTTCTCACTAATTGCGAAATTGTGATTGATTCAACGCAGTTGCCTAATCTCGGTGAGGGTGACTACTACTGGAAAGACCTTATGGGTTGCCAGGTTGTCACGACTGAGGGATATCAGCTCGGTAAAGTCATCGACATGATGGAAACCGGCTCAAATGACGTTCTCGTCATTAAGGCAAACCTGAAAGATGCGTTCGGTATCAAGGAGCGGCTGGTTCCGTTCCTCGATGGGCAGGTTATCAAGAAAGTCGATCTCGCTACTCAAACGATTGAAGTAGATTGGGATCCTGGTTTTTAAAACCTCCGGATAAACGGTAAAAGACGGCGTTATGGGGATTGGCTTGTGTTTATTGGTGTAGTTAGCCTGTTTCCAGAGATGTTTCGTGCAATTACCGATTTCGGGGTAACTGGCCGGGCAGTAAAAAATGGCCTGCTGAGCATCCAAAGTTGGAGTCCACGTGACTTCACTTATGACCGGCACCGTACCGTGGACGATCGTCCTTACGGCGGCGGACCGGGTATGCTTATGATGGTAAACCCTTTGCGGGAAGCCATCCACGCAGCGAAAGCAGCGGCAGGGGAAGGTGCTAAGGTTATCTATCTTTCACCTCAGGGGCGCAAGCTTGATCAAGCAGGCGTCAGCGAACTGGCAACAAATGAGAAGTTAATTCTGGTTTGCGGTCGGTACGAAGGGGTAGATGAGCGCGTAATCCAAACCGAAATTGATGAAGAATGGTCAATCGGCGATTACGTACTCAGCGGTGGTGAATTACCAGCAATGGTGCTGATTGACTCAGTTTCACGGTTTATTCCGGGAGTTCTGGGACATCAGTCATCAGCAATCGAAGATTCGTTTGTCGATGGATTGCTGGACTGCCCACACTATACTCGTCCTGAAGTGTTAGAAGGCATGGAAGTTCCGCCCGTTTTACTGTCGGGGAACCATGCAGAGATTCGACGTTGGCGCTTGAAACAGTCGCTGGGCCGTACCTGGCTTAGAAGACCTGAACTTCTGGAAAACCTGGCTCTGACTGAAGAGCAAGCAAGGTTGCTGGCGGAGTTCCAACGGGAACACGCAAATACAGCAACATAAACATGATGGGATGGCGTAAGCCCCCGAATATCAGTTTACCCAGGATAAGAGACAAAATTATGAGCAACATTATTAAGCAAATTGAACAAGAACAGATGAAACAGGATGTACCTTCATTCCGTCCGGGTGATTCCGTGGAAGTGAAAGTATGGGTCGTTGAAGGTTCTAAAAAACGTCTGCAGGCATTTGAGGGCGTGGTTATTGCAATCCGTAACCGCGGTCTGCACTCTGCATTCACTGTTCGTAAAATTTCCAACGGCGAAGGTGTTGAGCGTGTATTCCAGACTCACTCACCAGTAATCGACAGCATTGCTGTTAAACGTCGTGGTGCCGTTCGTAAAGCTAAACTGTACTACCTGCGTGAGCGTACTGGTAAATCTGCTCGTATCAAAGAGCGTCTTACTGCTAAGTAAGATTTCGCTAACGCGACATCCATATCAAGGGCTGCCATTTGGCAGCCCTTTTTTTAACGCATTAATGATTCCTGTAACCCCTCACGGCTGGCTTTTTCCCATAGTGTGCGACGCTCAGCCACATCAGGCAGTGTTTCACAACTGGCAGGGAATGATTTTCCGCTTTGTCCTTGAATGGTTAAGAAATCGGGATCGCAAATCCTCTGCTGGCCGTCGGCGTATCCCTTCAACCATTCTTCACGATCAACTTTTTCATCGTTATGCAAATGCGCAATGACCAAATTACTTCTTATAGGCTGCCCTGACATCGCATCATCCCAACCAGCTTGATACCAGTCGGTAGGCGCCGGTGTTGGAGCATGCGTGTAGGGATCAACATAACAAGCAGACAGAAACAGGATCGGAATCAGGGCTAGAAAGCGCATAGTGGGAATATCCATTTCAAACGGTATTATCTGAGCATAGAGCGCTTATGGTTTTGTATTACGCTATTTTCACAGTTTGTATGCTTGAGCAGAAAAGAGCGAGATTATACAGTGATGTATATTATTGTTTACAGTTTGAGGGGTTTAATGTGCTTTAAGCGGCAATTATTTATCATGTGTAATTTATTGTTTACGTATTATGGATTGCATTCTTTACTAAAGCTGGTAAGGTAGTGCCATCCTCACTGAGGAAACGACTATCGCAAACGAGCTCACAGGAAAGCCATCATGCAAAAAGACGCGCTGAACAACGTTCATATTTCTGACGAACAGGTATTAATCACTCCGGATCAACTGAAAGCGGAATTCCCGCTGACTACTGCTCAAGAAGCGCAGATCGAACAGTCCCGCCAGACGATTTCCGATATCATCGCTGGCCGCGATCCTCGTCTGTTGGTAGTGTGTGGACCTTGCTCGATCCACGACCCTGATACCGCGATTGAATATGCTCGTCGTTTTAAAACGTTGTCTGAACAAGTTAGCGATAGTCTGTACCTCGTGATGCGCGTCTATTTTGAAAAGCCACGTACCACCGTGGGCTGGAAAGGGTTGATTAACGATCCTCACATGGACGGCTCGTTTGATGTTGAAGGCGGTTTGAAAATTGCTCGTCACTTGCTGGTAGAACTGGTCAGCATGGGTCTGCCACTGGCGACCGAAGCACTTGATCCGAACAGCCCGCAATACCTGGGTGACCTGTTCAGCTGGTCCGCAATCGGCGCACGTACCACCGAATCTCAGACTCACCGTGAAATGGCTTCTGGTCTTTCAATGCCTGTTGGTTTTAAAAATGGGACTGACGGTAGCCTGGGAACTGCGATTAATGCCATGCGTGCCGCCTCTATGCCGCACCGTTTCGTTGGTATCAACCAGGCAGGCCAGGTCTGCTTGTTGCAGACTCAGGGCAACCCTGATGGCCATGTGATTTTACGTGGTGGCAAAGCGCCAAACTACAGCCCGGCAGATGTCGCGCAGTGTGAAAAAGAGATGGAGCAGGCGGGACTCCGTCCAGCCTTGATGATAGATTGCAGCCATGGCAACTCAAACAAAGACTACCGCCGCCAGCCGGGTGTGGCTGAATCAGCTGTCGCTCAGATTAAAGATGGTAACCGTTCGATAATTGGCTTGATGATTGAAAGTAATATCCACGAAGGTAATCAATCATCAGAGCAACCACGCAGTGAAATGAAGTACGGTGTTTCTGTAACTGATGCTTGCATCGACTGGGAAACCACAGAAACTTTACTGCGCGAGATTCATCAGGATCTGAACAGTACGCTTGCGGTGCGTCAGGCATAAGAGGTTTTACTATGGTGGCTGAATTGACCGCGCTGCGCGATCAAATTGATGAAGTGGATAAGGCATTGCTGGGGCTACTGGCACGCCGTCTGGAATTGGTAGCGGAAGTTGGCGAAGTCAAAAGCCAGTATGGTTTACCGATTTATGTCCCGGAACGTGAAGCTGCAATGCTGGCTTCACGCCGTAAAGAAGCAGAAGCTCTGGGTGTACCTCCTGATCTGATTGAAGATGTGCTACGTCGGGTTATGCGCGAGTCTTACTCGAGCGAGAATGACAAAGGGTTTAAAACTCTGTTCCCTGCGCTGCGTCCGGTCGTTATTGTCGGCGGCGGTGGGCAGATGGGGCGCTTGTTTGAAAAGATGCTCACCCTTTCTGGCTATCAGGTTCGTATTCTTGAAAAAGAAGACTGGGGCCATGCTCCAGAATTGTTGGCCGATGCGGGTATGGTGATTGTGAGTGTGCCCATTCATATTACCGAGCAGGTTATCTCTCAACTGCCACGATTGCCTGAAGACTGTATTCTGGTTGATCTGGCGTCGGTGAAAAATGGCCCATTGCAGGCAATGCTGGCTGCACATCAGGGTCCGGTTCTTGGCCTGCACCCGATGTTTGGGCCGGATAGCGGAAGCCTTGCGAAGCAAGTCGTAGTGTATTGCGACGGCCGCCAACCGGAATCGTATCAGTGGTTCCTTGAGCAAATTCAGGTTTGGGGCGCGCGTTTACACCGCTCCACGGCAGTTGAACACGATCAGAACATGGCGTTCATCCAGGCGTTGCGCCACTTTGCTACTTTTGCTTATGGTCTGCACTTGGCTGAAGAAAATGTACAGCTTGAACAGTTACTTGCACTTTCATCACCTATTTATCGTCTGGAACTGGCGATGGTTGGTCGCTTGTTTGCGCAAGACCCACAGCTTTACGCCGATATTATTATGTCCTCGGAAAGCAATCTGGATCTTATCAAGCGTTACTACAAACGATTCGGTGAGGCAATTGGCTTGCTTGAGCACGGTGATAAACAAGCTTTCATCGACAGTTTCCGTAAAGTCGAACATTGGTTTGGTGATTACGCGCAGCGCTTCCAGAGCGAAAGTCGAACTTTGTTACGTCAGGCAAATGATAGCCGACCGTAATTTCAGGAAAGGTTTTATAATCAAAAGCCATCAGGGAAACCTCATGGCTTTTTTTATTGGCTAAAAGGATAGAGAAATGGCACAGCTGCAAGTTCTGTTCGATTACACCGGTCACCTACCTGAATGCCCTACGTGGAGTGCAGACGAAAATTGTCTCTACTGGACGGATATTCTTGAAAATGAAATTCATCGTTACAACACCACGAGTAAAAAACACGATGTCATTAAGTTTTCCGAAGAAGTCGGCTGTTTTGCTTTGTGTGAAAAAGAGGGCTTTATTGTCGCGTTGCGAAGCGGGATTTATCTCACTAACTCTACCGGCCTGATTACTTGCAAAGTCTGTGACAACCCTAATAACCCGGTTCTGGCTCGATTCAATGATGGTGGTACTGACAGGGATGGGCGTTTTTATGCCGGAACATTTTGGGGGCCTGGGGATTACAATGGCGCATTGTTATGTCGCGTAGATAACGATCTGACTGCACATGTGATTCAGCATGATATTCATGGTGCCAACGGTTTGGCTTTTAGTGAAGATAAAAAATGGATGTATACATCCGATACCCCCAATCGTGTGATTTATAGAACCCCGCTGGAAGAAAATGCTGAACCAGGGATGCGTCAAGTATTTAAGCGCTTTGAACCGGGGCAGGGGATGCCTGATGGTGCGGCGATTGACGCAGAAGGTTGCTACTGGACGGCGTTGTTTGATGGCTACCGTATTGCACGTCTATCACCTGATGGCGATGTACTGGAGGAGCATCAGATGCCGGTGCGCTGCCCAACGATGGTGTGTTTTGGTGGCGATGATATGAAAACTTTGTTCATTACGACAACGCGTGAAAATATGGATGACGCCGAGGTTGCTGAAAGGCCGCTTTCTGGCGCAATTTTTACACTTAAAGTCGCAGTTGCAGGAATGCCGAAACTGAAATTTAAAGTGATGCAGTAAGCCAGCGTAATGCTGGCTTACTTCCAGTATTACGCTGGGTTGACAGGTACTACGTTTTCACTTGGGTAGCAGCCAAGTACTTTCATCGAACGGGTCGTTTCACCAAGTTCGCGGAGTGCTTTGCGCATTGCGTCATCATTCACATTTGCCTGAACATCCAGATAAAACATTTCTTCCCACGGGTTGCCGTTAATCGGGCGAGATTCCAGTTTTGTCATGATCAGATTGTGATTTCGCAACACCAGAAGAGCTTCTACCAATGCACCAGCTTGCTGACCTGTCGCCATGAGTAATGTCGTTTTGGCTGGAACCTGATCGGTCACTTCAATCGATTTGCGAGCCAGCACGATGAAACGCGTAATGTTCTGCGTTTGGTTAGCCAGATTACGTTCCAGTACTTGCAAATCATACAACGCCCCACCGGCTTCACTGCCAAGCGCTGCGACATGTGGGGAGTTTGCCTGAGCCACTTTTTCCATCGCCGCAGAGGTACTTTCGCAGTATTCGATTTTCCAGTTTGGATAACGGTTGATGAATTGGCTGCATTGCTGGAAAGGTTGTGGATGGCTGTACACCGTTTCGATAGCCTCTAAATCTGTGGTGCCCTTGACGAGTACGCAGTGATCGATTGGCACGGTCATTTCGGCAACGATAGACAAGCTAGTATGCTGCAACAAATCGTAGACATCGTTTATCGCACCGGAACTGGTGTTTTCGAGCGGCACGACGGCGTAGTCAGCCTGGCCCGTTTCCACCTGATTAAAGATGTCCTGGAATTTTGCACAGCCACTTTCTATGAATTGCTCAAAATGGCGAGCGGCATATTGACGTGCGGCCAGGTGCGAGTAAGAACCTTTCGGACCGAGGAAAGCAATCCGGGCTGATTGTGGATTGGTTTTATTAAGATGCTGCTGTAATAACGCTTGCTGTGTCAGAACTGAATCTTCAATGATGAGTTGGAACAGGCGCGTAATATAATGGGCGTCCAGATTATGCGCTTTACCCAGGGTAATCAGGCGCTCCAGCAAGTCACGCTCGCGGTCGATATCACGTACCGGGCGGTGAGTCGCGAGTTTGGCCTTTCCGACTTCTACAGCCAATAAGCGACGCTCTGCCAGCAATGCCAGCAATTTTACATCCAGGGTGCTGATTTTATCGCGCAGTGCCAGCAACGGGTTTGTCTCACTCATAACGCTACCTTTTCGAAGTCCATAAAAAAGGCCTCCCGCTTGGGGAGGCCTGTTTGTTCGTCTTCGCATTCTTTATCACACGACGAATTGCCTCCCATTCAGGGGAAGGTAAAAAAGAATGCGAAGAAAAACGGGATTAATTTCATGGTTGG
>DATERH010000139.1:0-18250 GCA_035271785.1 Buttiauxella sp. | reverse complement strand
TGGCTTTAACCGTGCGATGCAGGCTCGTCGTTCTATCGGTTCTCTGGCAAAACCTGCAACCTATCTGACGGCGTTAAGTCAACCCGATGCCTATCGTCTGAATACCTGGATTGCCGATGCACCCATTGCCCTGAAGCAGCCGAATGGCCAGGTTTGGTCGCCACAAAACGATGATCATCGCTACAGCGGCCAAGTGATGCTAGTTGATGCGTTGACACGTTCGATGAACGTACCCACCGTAAACCTCGGTATGGCGCTGGGCTTGCCTGCGGTTACTGACACCTGGATTAAACTCGGCGTGCCAAAAGACCAGTTGCATCCGGTTCCGGCCATGTTGCTGGGTGCGTTGAACCTGACACCAATTGAAGTGGCTCAGGCATTCCAAACTATTGCCAGCGGTGGCAACCGGGCAACGCTTTCTGCATTGCGTTCGGTGATTGCTGAAGACGGTACGGTGTTGTATCAAAGCTTCCCACAGGCGGAACAGGCAGTTCCTCCACAGGCGGCTTACATGACGCTGTACACCATGCAGCAGGTTATGGCTCGGGGTACTGGGCGTGCGTTGGGCGCTAAATATCCTAACCTGCATCTGGCAGGGAAAACGGGTACGACCAACGATAATGTTGATACCTGGTTTGCCGGTATTGATGGCAAAGAAGTGGCCATTACATGGGTAGGTCGTGACAACAACCAGCCGACTAAACTGTACGGGGCGAGCGGGGCGATGTCGCTTTACCAACGCTATTTGTCTAACCAGACTCCTATTCCACTGGTGCTAAACCCACCGGAAGATATCGTGGATATGAGTATTGATAGCGCGGGTTACTTCCAGTGTGGTGGCGGCGGGGATCGTGTACTGCCTGTCTGGACGACGAATCCGGATGGGTTATGTCAGCAAAGCCAGCAGATTGAACAGAACAATAATCCGTTTGATCAGCCGTCGCAGCAGCCTCAACAGCAGCCGCAGCAGCAACCTCAACAACAACCGCAGCAACAAGAATCCAGTGATGGTGTTGCTGGTTGGATTAAGGACATGTTCGGCAGTAAGTAATCTGTTGTGAGTTGCACTACAACCCCCCGTTTTCGCGGGGGATTGTTTCACTGGAGGGTTCTGGTCTTATGGCCAGACCTTCTATCAGGCAGAAAATATCCTACTTTTCTATTTATTATGTTATTTTTCAAACACTACTTTTTATATTTTGCAAAATGCAGATAGCATGTGTTCCATATTCTTGCGCTTTACGCGCGAGAATATACGGACGAGTTTCGTTTGCTTCTGAAATAAATAATGCAAGCAGCATTGGAAGATTTATACCAGAAACGATCTCACTTTCTGGATGTTGAAGAGAAAAATAACTAGCAACTAACTGATGAGTGCTATTCATGCTGTCAATCAGAAAAAGAACACCGTGCTGAATATTAAGATTCTCCAGCGTTTTTTTGTAACGCTCGATAAGTATCTCAACGCTTTCTCCTTCATAAAAGCCTATTGATGATACGTTGCTGATATTACCTGCTGTATATATGGCAACCTTTAACAACTCATTAGAAACCATTCCATTAGATGCGATAATTACTGCGACTTTCATATCTCCCTCCGTAACTTTCGATACAGAATTCAGATTTAATAGATTACGTACTTACTAGGCTCATGATATGCAACATATGCCGTTTGGTGTTTATTGCATTAGGCTGAGTTTCGTGGCTTGGATAATCGTTCAACAAATACCTTGTGCCCTGATCGGAATGAAAGGAATGAGTTGTTCTGTCCATCGGTCATTAATTGTATGCCCTGGAAGTCGGGGACAAAGAGTTTTGCACCACAGGGCATCAAATCTTCCTCGCCGATGCCAACGCACCAGGATCCAGCAGCAACAGCGGAGGTCACTCCGCTTTTGGAGTCCTCGAAAACGAGGGTTTTGCTGGCAGGAATACCCAGACGTTCTGCTGCGAGCAAATAGGGATCGGGGAAAGGTTTACCACGAGTAACGTCATCCCGTTCGACGATCACCGAGATAGATGATTGTGCCTGAAGCAATGTTATGACACGGTCAATTTTATAACGCCAACCGCTGGTTACTATACCAATCGTGATCCCCGCAGCATTGAGAGAAGTGATAAGTTGCGCGACACCTGGAATGGGTTCGCAGTCGGCGGTATTTTCGACATGTATAATATGTTCCTGGACCTTTTTTTGGTCGGTAAGCGGCAGATCGTGAAACAGAGCGCGAATTGTGTGCGGCCCTGGCTGGCCGTGGATATGTTTGAGAATGTCATCCTCTGTGATCTGGCGTCCGTACATCTGGGCTGCCTCTCTCCACCCTTGTTCAATGACAGCTTTGGAATCGATCAGAACACCATCCATATCGAACAAAACTGCGGCTACCCTTGTTATAGGTTTACTCATTTCTTTATTCTCCATCATACATAAGTGCTTCTTGATTAATACGGGCAGCGGCGACGACTACTTGGCCTAATGAAATCCCACCATCATTGGTGGGTACCAATTGATGGCAATACGACTTGAATCCGCGTAGCTCAAGACAATTCAGGGCATTAATCAGGATAAACTCGTTGCAAAAAACTCCACCGCTTAACACTATTTGTTTGACTTCAAAACGATCAACAAGACGTTGGCATACAGCTTCTATGATATCTACGATCGTTGAGTGGAAACGCCGACTTAGTTCGGATAAGTTGTAAATCTGGGTTTGCAGGAGCCGAACCAGTTCGTTTACGAGAGGCCGATAATCGACCTCAAGGCATCCGTCTGTCTCATTGATGGCATATTTAAATGGCTTGGCCATAGAGAAGTCTCGTTGCAATAGAGCTTCCATTTCAATTGCAGCTTGTGCCTCGTATTCTACTTTCGAGCAAATTCCCATCAGAGCCGAGATACCATCGAATAAACGACCCATGCTTGTGGTGATAGGGGCATTGATTTTCCGTACGACCATCTTGTTAAAAATCTCGAACTGTTGTTCTGGTATGTCGCGGAGTGTTGGGATTCCTGCAGCACGATTGCGATAACGACGTTGAACTGACGGATCATTGGGATCATGAATGAGTTGTAAGTGAATGACTGTTTGACCTGCTGCTCTAATGCCATCCAGGAAGGTATTAAATTTCTTTAATTTGCATTCCAATTCTTGCTGGTCAGTTGTTATCTTATAGGTGAATTCATATTGCAAATCATTGGTGAGTACAGCGACATTTGGCATATTAATTTTCCATTATATACGTGTTAGTCTTTATTAATTTTGATGTTAATGTAAATAGAGCTTTTTAGACTATTTACACAAGGTGAAACTAACATCATTAAAACCGTTGAAACGCTAAATGTATAATTCCAATGTGTCGGTTTTTAAGGAGAGGTTGGAATGGAACTAACTAGTGAGTTATATATTGCATACAAAAATATTATTTAATTTTATGGAGTGATTGATGAAATGGATATAAAACTATTGCGGGCATTTGTAACATTGGGTGAGCAGGGGAGTTATCGCGCTGCTGCGGATATATTATGCATGACCCAGTCCGCTCTGACCAAGCAGATTCAGTCGCTTGAGCATCATGTGGGGGTGAGTCTTTTCATCCGTGGTCGGCATGGTGCGAAGCTGACTGCCCAAGGAACATTTTTATTTTCTCACGCCCTCAGCTTATTGAAAAATTATGGTGAGTTCAGAAAATATGTTCTGGAACTGCAGAAAGGAAATGTGGGTAAACTTGCGCTCGGATTGGGTATATCTTCTTTGCAGATGGTCCCGGAATGGGTAAATACTTTCCGTGAGAAATTCCACGAGCCGGATGTGCAAATATCGCTTAATGATATTCCCTCTGGAATGCAATGTCAGATGTTACTTGATGGCGATCTTCAGGTCGGTTTTGTTCGATTACCAGTGGATAAACAACTCAATGTTGAAGTATTAATGGAAGAAAAACTTGCATTAGTTGTTCCTTCATCTGTTCTAGTTGATCCTGCTAATATCCAACCTGTCCTTGATATTCACCCACTTCTGCAAATCAATCCACACCGTGGGCCTTGTCTTGCAGAACAAATAGCCAGTTTTCTCAAAGCTAATCGGCTTGTCGCCAGATTGAATTCTCCAACAGATGATATTCATACTTTGCTGGCACTAGTTGCGGCTGGTAACGGCGTTGCATTCCTGCCTGCTTGTGCGGGTTACTTTCTACCTGAGGGAGTGAAGCTGGTTCAACCTGAAGGGAAACAAATCGGGTGGCAGATTGGGGTGGCATGGAACCCAGCCATCCAAGATGTATTAAGAGATAAATTCATTGAAATGATCACCGCTAAGAGTCTGATGATCTAAGAGTCTGATGATATAGAGCTGCAGATCATTTAACCCTCTGATAACTCCCTACAAACATCCTGCCTATTTATTATTCCCTCGCACTCCCAGGGGAGGTGATCCGCTTGCTATGCGCTTTCAGTTTCGTCTATTATTCTGCGGCATAATAATAATTCTCGTTTTCGTTATCATTCGTTACTTCATCAGAGATAATAAAATGGCGCGTTTAAGAACTGGACAACCAGTCAATACCTCAATTCGCAAGCTTGCATTCTTTGTTGCTGCAGCCGTAAGCGGTATCAGTACATCGAGTTTTGCAGCAGACAACACAACAACCAAAGAAGAGACCATCACCGTTTCCGCAACTGTTGCTGACGAAAGCGCGTGGGGGCCGTCTCCAACGATTGCCGCTAAACGCACGGCAACCGCTACCAAAACCGATACGCCAATTGAAAAGACGCCACAGTCTATTTCTGTTGTGACGCGTGAAGAGATGGATACCCACCAGCCAGCTACCGTTAAAGAAGCACTGGGCTATACGCCGGGGATCACGGTTTCTACCCGTGGTGCATCTGACACCTATGACGCGGTGAAAATTCGTGGTTTCGGTTCGGTTAACCAGAACAACTATTTAGATGGCCTGAAACTTCAGGGCGACTTCTATAACGAAGTGATCATCGACCCATATATGCTTGAGCGCGTGGAATTAATGCGTGGCCCAACTTCCGTTCTGTACGGGAAAAGCAGCCCAGGCGGCATCATCACTATGGTGAGCAAGCGTCCAACCACTGAACCGCTGAAAGAAGTTCAGTTCAAGATGGGCACCGACAACCTGTGGCAAACGGGTTTTGACTTCAGTGACTCACTGGATGATGAAGGCGTGTATTCTTACCGTCTGACGGGTGTGGCGCGTTCAAACGACGACCAGCAGCAATTCTCTAAACAGAAACGTTTTGCGATTGCGCCGTCATTCACCTGGCGTCCTGACGATAAAACTAATTTCACTTTCTTAGCTAACCTGCAAGACACACCAGAAACCGGTTATTACGGTTGGTTACCTAAAGAAGGTACCGTTGAGCCGTTGCCAGATGGTTCTCACTTACCGACTGATTTCAACGAAGGTGTACCAAATAATACCTACTCGTTGTCCCATAAAATGGTTGGTTACAGCTTTGACCACGCGTTTAACGACATTTTCACTGTGCGTCAGAACGTGCGTTATGTTGAGTCCAAAACGAATCAGAGAAGCGTTTACGGGACTGGCGTTGATTCTACAGGCCATATGCTGACTCGCGGCACCGTTGTGGATAACGAAAAACTGCACAACTTTGCGGTTGATACCCAGTTGCAAAGCAACTTTGGGACCGGCGATGTTGAACATACCTTGCTGACGGGTGTGGACTTCCAGCAAATGCGTAACGATGTAAACGCCACCTTTGGCAGCGCACCGCCGCTGGATTTGTATAACCCAGTGTATGAAAACTACGATTTTGGCGATGCGGATCCGTATCAGCAAAACAAACAGAAACAGACCGGTATCTACATTCAGGATCAAGCTGAGTGGAACAAGTTCGTTCTGACAGTAGGTGGGCGTTACGATTGGCTGACACAGTCTACTCTTGCGTACCAGGCGGGTAACTACACCGAGCGTGACGACAGCGAATTTACTGGCCGCGCGGGTCTGAACTACCTGTTCGATAATGGTGTATCGCCATATATCAGCTACAGTGAGTCTTTCGAGCCAAACTCTGGTGCTGATTATTACGGTAATACCTTCAAACCTTCTAAAGGCCGTCAGTACGAAGCGGGCGTGAAGTATGTGCCGAAGGATATGGCGGTGGTGATTACCGGTGCGGTTTATCAGCTGACCAAGTCTGATAACCTGATGTCCGATCCCGATACTTCCCACGGCTTCTCTTCTATTCAGGGCGGCGAAATTCAATCTCGCGGCGTAGAACTCGAAGCGAAAGCGGCAGTCAATGCCAACATCAACGTCACAGCGTCTTATACCTACACGGATGCGGAATACACCACCGACACCAACTTCAAAGGCAACACGCCTGAGCAGGTGCCAGAGCACATGGCTTCACTGTGGGGGGATTACACCTTCAATGAAGGCTCACTGACCGGCCTGACTATCGGTACCGGTGGTCGTTTCATCGGCTCCAGCTACGGTGACCCGGCGAACAGCTTCAAAGTGGGTAGTGCTGCGGTACTGGATGCGGTGGTTAAATATGACCTTGGCCGCTTCGGTATGCATGGTTCAAGTGTTGCGGTAAACATGAACAACTTGCTTGATCGTGAATACGTTGCCAGCTGCTTTGCCACTTATGGCTGCTTCTGGGGCGCTGAGCGTCAGGTTGTTGCGACTGCAACATTCCGCTTCTAAGAGTATTCGGGCACGGTCCGCCGTGCCCATCAACAAAGTTGGCTACCATGCAGGACAAACACCTTCTTCCCGATACCACGTTTAGCCTCACTGACGTTACGTTTCGCGTACCCGGTCGCACGCTTCTCCACCCCTTGTCGATGACCTTTCCTGTGGGAAAAGTCACAGGCCTGATTGGGCACAACGGCTCGGGCAAATCGACATTACTCAAAATGCTTGGTCGTCATCAGAACCCTTCTGACGGAGACATTCATCTCAACGACCAGCCGTTGGATAGCTGGAGCAGCAAGAAATTTGCGCGCAAAGTCGCGTATTTGCCGCAGCAACTTCCGGCAGCAGAAGGGATGACGGTACGTGAACTGGTGGCGATTGGCCGTTATCCGTGGCATGGCGCACTCGGTCGTTTCGGTGCGGCAGATAGGGAGTTGGTGGAAGAAGCGATTACGCTGGTCGGGCTGAAGCCGTTTGCTCATCGCCTTGTGGATAGCCTTTCCGGTGGCGAGCGCCAACGTGCGTGGATTGCCATGCTGGTGGCACAAGATAGCCGCTGCCTGTTGCTTGATGAGCCGACATCGGCGCTGGATATTGCCCACCAGGTGGATGTGCTGGCGCTTATCCATCGTCTTAGTCAGGAACGTGGCCTGACGGTGATTGCGGTTCTGCACGATATCAATATGGCTGCCCGCTATTGCGATAACCTTGTGGCGCTGCGCGGTGGTGAGATGATTGCCCAGGGTAGCCCGGTTGACCTGATGCAAAGCGCAACGCTTGAGCAGATTTACGGCATTCCAATGGGCATTCTGCCACATCCTGCGGGTGCGGCCCCGGTAAGCTTTGTTTACTGATGAGTGAGCTGATTAATCCTTTCATGAGTCGTCGCCAGTTGCTAACTGCGCTTGCGCTCTCTCCGCTGTTGCTCAAAATAGGCAATGTACAAGCTGCAACCATTGATCCTCATCGTATTGTGGCGCTGGAATGGTTGCCCGTCGAACTGATGCTGGCGTTGGGCATCACGCCTTACGCGATGGCAGATATCAAGAATTATCAAGCCTGGGTTGGCGAACCAAAATTGCCGGAAGGCATTATTGAAGTTGGTTTGCGCACCGAACCTAATCTCGAACTTTTGACGCAGTTAAAACCGTCACTGATCCTCTATTCCGCAGGCTACGGTCCACAGCCTGAAATAATGGCGCGTATCGCTCCAGGTCTGGGCTTTAGTTTTAACGATGGTTCCGGTCAACCGCTGGCAGTCGCTCGCAAGTCACTGACAGAACTGGGTGAGAAACTCGGCATGCAGCAAGCGGCAAGCGATCACTTACGCAAGTTCGACCAATTTATCGAGCAGATGAAACCCCGCTTCACCTCGCGCGGTGACAAGCCAGTATTGTTGATGACCCTGTTAGATTCACGTCACGCGCTGATTATTGGGAAAAACAGTCTTTTCCAACAGGTGATGGATTTATTAGGTGTGAAAAATGCCTGGGCTGGCGAGACCAACTTCTGGGGAAGTGCGGTCGTAGGTCTCGAGCGTTTGGCCGAAGTCAAAGATGCCGACGTTATTTGCCTTGATCACAATAACGACGCTGAAATGGCGCGAGTAATGGCGACGCCTTTGTGGAAAGCGATGCCTTTTGTGCGTCAGAATCGTTTCCAGCGCGTTCCTCCCGTATGGCTGTATGGCGCAACGCTTTCCGCCATGAACTTCACGACCATGCTGGCTAAAGCCGTAGGGAGCAACGCGTGAAACATCGTTATGCTTTGTTCCCGGCGTTGCTTTTATCGCTGCTGTTTATTATGGCCTGTGCGCTGACACTGCATAACCTGAATGTACAACTGCCTTCCGCGCAGTGGAGTTCGGCCTGGTGGCAACCCAATATTGATAACATCAATCAGATGTTGTTCCACTACAGCTTACTTCCGCGTCTTGCCATCTCGTTACTGGTTGGGTCCGGGCTTGGGTTGGTTGGCGTGCTATTCCAGCAAGTGCTGCGTAACCCACTTGCCGAACCAACCACACTTGGCGTGGCGAGTGGCGCACAGTTAGGTATTACCGTTGCTACCTTGTGGGCGCTGCCGGGTGGATTTGCTACGCAACAGTTCGCAGCATTGGTCGGGGCGGGCGTTGTCGGTTTACTGGTGTTTGGGGTCGCCTGGGGTAAGCGTTTATCACCGGTCACACTGATTCTCGCAGGCTTGGTTCTCAGCTTATATTGCGGTGCGGTAAACCAGTTATTAGCGATTTTCCATCATGACCAATTACAGAACATGTTCCTCTGGAGTACCGGTTCGCTGAATCAGCAAGACTGGGACATCGTCAACGGCCTGTGGCCGCGCTTGGTTGGCGGTTTGTTGTTAACGCTGCTGTTGCTGCGCCCGCTAACGTTGATGGGGCTCGATGATGGTGTGGCGCGCAATCTGGGGCTGGCTCTTTCGATGGTACGCCTTGCGACACTGGTGCTGGCGACTGCCATCAGCGCGCTGCTGGTTAATGCGGTGGGAATTATAGGTTTTATCGGCCTGTTCGCCCCGTTATTGGCGAAAATGCTCGGGGCACGGCGCCTGATTGCGCGTTTGTTGCTGGCTCCGCTCATTGGTGCGTTAATTTTATGGTTGTCGGATCAATCGGTTATCTGGCTCACCAGCGCGTGGCGTGAAATTTCGACCGGTACGGTGACGGCACTGATTGGCGCACCATTGTTGCTATGGCTGCTGCCGCGCTTGCGGACCGTGGGTACGCCTGCGATGAACCAGGGCGATAACGTTCCCACTGAACGCCAGCATCTGGCGTGGTGGGTGTTAATCGGCGGCGGCGTATTGGCGCTGGTTATCGTCACCGCATTGACGCTGGGGCGTGATGCAGACGGCTGGAACTGGGTGAGCGGTTCGTTATTCCACGACTTGTTGCAGTGGCGTTGGCCACGCGTATTAGCGGCGCTAACTGCAGGTATGATGCTGGCAGTTGCCGGTAGCGTTATCCAGCGTCTGACGGGTAATGCGATGGCAAGCCCGGAAGTATTAGGAATAAGCTCAGGTGCGGCATTCGGCGTAGTGGTGATGCTGTTTATCGTTCCGGGTAATGCGTTCGCCTGGCTGCTGCCAGCGGGCAGCCTCGGTGCTGCCGTTACGCTGTTGGTTATCATGGTGACGGCCAGTCGTGGTGGCTTTTCTCCGCAGCGCATGTTGTTGGCTGGGATGGCGCTCAGTACGGCATTTACCATGTTGCTAATGTTATTGATGGCGAGCGGTGATCCACGCATGGCGGGGATACTCACCTGGATTTCCGGCTCGACTTATAACGTGGCCGGCGATCAGGCAGTCAAAACGTTAATTTTGATGGTGATTTTGTTTGCACTGACGCCGCTGTGTCGCCGTTGGTTGATAATTCTTCCTCTGGGAGGGGCAACCGCGCGTGCAATTGGTATGGCATTGACGCCATCGCGTTTTGCGCTGCTTTTGCTGGCAGCAACGTTAACTGCCGCGGCAACCATGACCGTTGGCCCGCTCAGTTTTGTTGGCTTAATGGCACCGCATATTGCGCGTATGCTTGGTTTTAGACGTGCGATGCCACAGTTGATGATGTCAGCGTTATTAGGTGGAATGTTAATGGTTGCGGCGGACTGGTGTGGCAGAATGATTCTGTTCCCGGATCAGGTGCCTGCCGGGTTGCTGGCGACGTTTATCGGTGCGCCTTATTTCGTCTATTTACTGCGTAAGCAGACCCGGTGATGAATATACCCTAACCCTAACCCTCTCCCGCAGGAGAGGGGACTGTCCGATGTTCTCCTTTGGGAGAGGACCGGGGTGAGGGGAAAATATTATAACTTCGCAAACACCCTACGCGCGGCGTCAATCGTCTTCTGAATATCGTCCTTCGAGTGTGCAACTGACATAAATCCTGCTTCAAACGCAGACGGTGCCAGGTAAACGCCTTCTTCCAGCATCAGGTGGAAGAACTTCTTAAAGCGCTCAACATCACACGCCATTACATCTTGATAGCAGGTCACAGACTCCGCATCGGTGAAGAACAAGCCGAACATGCCGCCAACGTTGTTAACGACCAATGAAACGTTTTCATCTTTCGCCGCATTCAGAAGCCCATCGGCCAGCATTTCAGTTAGCTCGGTCAACGTCTGGTGAATACCCGGTTTCGCGACCTCGGTCAGACACGCGTAACCGGCTGCCATCGCAATTGGGTTACCAGAAAGCGTACCCGCCTGATAAACAGGGCCGGTCGGAGCCAGCGCGTCCATGATTTCACGACGGCCGCCGAATGCGCCTACTGGCATGCCGCCACCAATAATCTTACCCAAACAGGTTAAGTCTGGCTCAACACCGTAGTAAGACTGTGCACCCGCCAGTGCAACGCGGAAGCCGGTCATCACTTCGTCGATGATAAACAATGCGCCAAACTCGTCGCACAGAGCCCGCAGCCCTGGTAGGAAGTCAGCGTTTGGTGGAATGCAGTTCATGTTGCCCGCGACCGGCTCAACGATGATACAGGCAATGTCCTGCGGGTATTGCTCGAACGCCGCACGCACGGAAGCGAGATCGTTATAGGTGCAGGTGAGGGTGTGTTTGGCGAAATCTGCCGGAACACCCGGTGAGTTTGGTTGGCCGAGCGTCAGTGCGCCAGAACCGGCTTTCACCAACAGGCAGTCGGCGTGGCCATGGTAACAGCCTTCGAATTTGATGATTTTGTCGCGGCCAGTGAAGCCACGAGCAAGGCGAATTGCGCTCATGGTCGCTTCGGTGCCGGAGTTCACCATCCGCACCATATCTATCGTTGGAACCAGTTCAGTCACCAGCTCCGCCATTTTCACTTCCATCTCGGTAGGCGCGCCAAAGCTCAAACCGCGTTCAACCGCTTCAATCACGGCATTGCGGATTGCCGGATGGTTATGGCCGAGAACCATCGGCCCCCATGATCCGACATAATCAATATAGGTTTTGCCGTCAGCGTCATACAGGTAAGCCCCGTCAGCGCGTTCGATAAACAGCGGCACACCGCCGACTCCTGTAAAAGCACGAACCGGTGAGTTCACCCCGCCAGGGATGACTTTACGTGCGGCAGCGTACAGGTTTTCAGACTTACTCATGGAGCGGCTCCTGGATTCGTATAAATAATTTGCCCGTCATACTTCAAGTTGCAGGTGTATTGGTTGCATTCACTCACCCTAATCACTTACTTGAATAAGCTCATCGGGATTCGCTCAATTGCCGCCTTCCTGCAGCTAGAATTATTTAGGGTATATTCTAAGGGTATTCGTCGACGTTATGAAAGTTTTGCCCAAATGTGTCGAGAGAGTAGAATGCCCCCTCGACTTGCATTACCCATAAATGATTAACCTAATGAATCAATCCCATCCCTCTTTTGAAGCGCAACAAGTCGTGCGCTTACGTAGGGGCGACATGGTGCGTCGCCTTATTAGACAGGACAAAACTCCAGTCGCAATTCTATTTATGGCCGCGATAGTAGGGACGTTAGCCGGTTTAGTGGGTGTCGCTTTTGAAAAAGCAGTCACTTGGGTTCAACAAAATCGCCTTGCGATGCTGGCGCATGTGGCTGATTACAGCCTTATTGTCTGGCCGCTGGCATTCATCAGCTCAATGCTTTTGGCGATGCTTGGCTACTATCTTGTACGCCGTTATGCACCGGAAGCGGGCGGCTCGGGCATTCCTGAAATTGAAGGGGCGCTGGAAGAATTGCGGGCGGTGCGCTGGTGGCGCGTTATCCCGGTGAAATTCATCGGCGGTATGGGAACGCTCGGCGCGGGAATGGTGCTCGGGCGCGAAGGGCCTACGGTGCAATTAGGCGGCAATATTGGCCGCATGGTGCTGGATATTTTCCGTCTGCGTGGTGCTGAAGCGCGCCATTCTTTGCTAGCGACCGGTGCCGCTGCGGGTTTATCCGCCGCGTTTAACGCCCCGTTGGCGGGGATCCTGTTCATCATTGAAGAGATGCGCCCGCAGTTTCGTTACAACCTGATTTCGATAAAAGCCGTGTTTATCGGCGTGATTATGTCGAGCGTGGTGTTCCGTATTTTCAACGGTGAAAACGCGGTGATTGAAGTCGGGAAACTCTCTAACGCGCCGGTCAACACGCTGTGGTTGTATCTGGTGCTGGGAATGGTATTCGGCATCGTCGGCGTGTTCTTTAACGCGATGGTGTTCCGCACTCAGGATATGTTCCAGCGTATTCACGGCGGCAATCTCAAAAAATGGGTGATTATCGGCGGCCTGTTGGGCGGCGTTTGTGGCGTGCTGGGGCTGATTCAACCCGCAGCCGCAGGCGGTGGTTTTAACCTGATACCTATCGCTGCTGCCGGAAACTACACCCTCGGCATGCTGCTGTTTATCTTTATTGCCCGTATGATTACCACGCTGCTGTGTTTTTCTTCCGGCGCGCCAGGTGGGATTTTTGCACCCATGCTGGCACTTGGCACATTGCTGGGTACGGCGTTTGGCATGGCGAGTGCGGCCTGGTTCCCGGCCTATCACCTTGAAGTTGGGACATTTGCGATTGCCGGAATGGGGGCGCTATTTGCCGCTTCGGTGCGTGCGCCGTTGACTGGGATAGTGCTGGTTCTGGAAATGACCGACAATTATCAGCTCATTCTGCCAATGATAATTACCTGCCTTGGCGCGACACTATTGGCACAATTCCTTGGCGGGAAGCCACTATACTCCTCGATTCTTGCGCGAACGCTTGCGAAACAGGATGCCGAAATGCAGGCAAAAGAACAGAAACCTCCGGTTGGGGAGAATACTTGAACGATTTACTCGGGTATTAGATAATGGTGCCAAAGATCGGGTGATATCCGTCATACTTGAAGCTGGATCTGTGTTGGCCACAGGAGCTCACCTCAGTCACTTACTTTAGTAAGATTCTGGGGATTCGTTCCCTTGCCGCCTTGATACAGCTCCAATTATTTAGGGTGGGGCTTAATCCGACTTCTTATTTCGTTGGGAGCAAAAAATGAGTGATGACGTAGCAGTGCTGCCGTTGCAGTTTACCGAAGCAGCAGCCAAAAAAGTAAAAACCCTGATCGCGGATGAAGAGAACCCGAATCTGAAACTGCGCGTTTACATCACCGGTGGTGGTTGCAGCGGCTTCCAGTATGGTTTTACCTTCGATGATCAGATTAATGACGGTGATATGACTATCGAGAAGCAAGGTGTTGCGCTGGTCGTTGACCCGATGAGCCTGCAATATCTGGTGGGTGGTGCTGTGGATTACACTGAAGGTCTGGAAGGTTCCCGTTTTGTGGTCACTAACCCGAACGCGAAGAGCACCTGCGGGTGTGGATCTTCTTTCAGCGTATAAACCCTTCAAGCTGCAGGTGCGTTGGCTGAACCCGTTCACCCCAGTCACATAGTTATCTATGCTGCTGGGGAATAACGGCTTTGTCGTGTTACTCGGCAAAGCCTCGCCCTTTCAGGGCCAGCGCAAGCGCTGTTCAAAAGTCTTAAACCTTTTGTCCGGCAACTCGAATTATTTTGGGTTGGTGTGGTTGAGGGTGATTAAACGATTTGGTAGGCCGGATAAGCGAAAGCGTCATCCGGCTTTTTTATGTCTTATTACCGGTCATCCAGCGCAAACGTCGGCAGCTTGAGGTGCCAGCGAATTGCCGCCAGTCGGATAGCCAAAGTGACGACCATCCCAATCATACTTGCCTGTTCTAGCGGTACGTGGAACGTATAGTATGCGGTTGCATGCACGATGCCGCCCGCGATACAGGCCGTGGCGTAGATTTCGGTACGCAAGATCATGGGGATTTCACGCGCTAATACGTCACGGATAATCCCGCCGCCAACACCGGTCAGCACGCCCATGCAGATGGCAATCAGGGGGCTGGTGCCAACCAAAAATGCTTTGTTCACCCCAATCCCGACGAATACCGCAAGACCGACGGCATCCAGCACTGGCAATATCCATTTTGGCAGGCGACGCGGCTGGCGTATCAGCAGAATTGTCAGCAAGCAGGTGACCATCGCAACCACTAAGTCGGTGGGATCTTTAACCCAAAATACCGGGCCGTTATCCAGCGCCATATCACGAATTGTCCCGCCGCCCACGGCGGTCACCACGCCCAGCACCAGCACGCCGAACGGGTCCATACGAAGTTTTCCAGCCAGTAGCACGCCGGAGATGGCAAACACGGCTGTGCCAATGATGTCCAGCCAATAGACAAGCATGTGAGATTATCCTCATAAAATATCGCCCCCGTCATATTTCGAGCCGCAGGGGGGGCCTGCATTTGCTCACCCCCAGCCACATAGTTAATCTATGTTTCTAGGGATTCCCAAATTTGTCGCCTGGCTGCAACTCGAACTATTTAAGGGGATGTTTGTTATTATTCAACTCCTCACAGAGCTGTTTTGCGGCGAGGATAATACGTGGGCTTGCGCGACTAAACCAGTCATCATTCACTGCAATAACCGGAATTTTAAGCTGGGTATTCCAAAATTGTTCAACGGGAGGAATCCGGGTCTCATCGCCAGTAATAATAATAGCCTGGGGATCTCGACTAATCACTTGTTCCCGGCTGACTTGTGGCCAGGGAACCCGACTATCAGCAAAGATATTTTGCCCACCACACACTTCCAGAATTTCGTTCTGAATCGAACTGCTTCCTGAAGTAAATAGCGGCTGTTGGCCGAATTGGAGAAACACTTTTTTCTTCGGACGCTGGGCGTACTGTGCTTTTAAATCTGCAAATTCTTTTGCCAGTTGATCTGCGGCGATGTGGGCGGTTTGTGGAGTTGGGCTGTATTGACTCAGCTGACGTAGTGCTGCAACCACACCTTCGACGGTTGTCGGATCAAGCCAAATGACTTTAATCCCCAGCGCCTGCATTTGATTGATTTGCCGTTCTGCATTACCACCACGCCACGCTAGCACCACGTCAGGTTTCAGCGCCACGATGCGTTCGAGGTTCATCCCTTGCCAATTTGAGACTTGCTCAAGCTTTTTGGCGGCTTCCGGATAATTTGACCAGGCACTGACCGCCACAGGTATGATCCCCGCCGCGAACGCCAGCTCAGTATTACTCGGCGACAATGAGATAACCCGCGGCGCTGCAATTAGCAACGCCGGGGTAAAACACAGCAGCGCGAGAAGCCCGCGCCAGAGTTTCTTATTACACACGAGCCAGTTTCTGCACCAGGTTTTCCACCATCAGCGTGGACTGCTTAGCTGCTACGGCAAGGAACTCATCAAAGCTCAGGTGAGATTGCTGGTCAGCAACGTCAGAGATAGCGCGAACCACGACAAACGGTGTACCAAAATTGTGGCAAACATGCGCAACGGCAGTCGC
Source organism: Buttiauxella sp. (assembly GCA_035271785.1). GTDB lineage: Bacteria > Pseudomonadota > Gammaproteobacteria > Enterobacterales > Enterobacteriaceae > Buttiauxella. The sequence goes on along the minus strand of DATERH010000139.1, from coordinate 2,234 downwards.
TTCCATTTCAACCGCTACAGCCTGTGGGAAGTTATGGCGGATTTTTGCCAATGCCACAGAACCGTTAATAAATGCATCTCCACTGACAACCAGGCCGCGTACGGCGTGTAGGTTAAGCTCGGTAATACACTCTTCAGCAGCCGCAATCAGTTTGGCGTCGGCGGCAAAACCTGCCGGGCAACCAGGCAGTTGACCAAATTCATAGCCAAAAGCAGTAACGTCTGCGTCGTGGTAACGCACTTCATCAGACACCACGATATCGCCTACTTTAAGCGTAGGGGCGAGACCACCAGCAGAACCGGTATTAATGACCACATCCGGTTTGCAATGCTCAAGTAGAAGTGTTGCACCCATTGCTGCAGCCACTTTACCGATGCCTGATTTCAACAATGCCACTTCAACGCCGCCCAGCGTACCAGTGTAGATTTCACACCCTGCCAGCGTAAGAGTTTGACGGTTTTCAATTTTGTCACGCAGCAGCGTAACTTCTTCTTCCATTGCACCAATAATGCCTACTTTCATAGTGATACTCGCTAAAGTGTTAAATCAGTTGCATAGTCTATCATGGCATACCCGTCCTCCTTCAAGTTACAGGGTTGTTGGCAGCTCTTGTTCACCCGACAAATCTGCAGGGAGCAGATTTGAACGCTGCCAGCAGCGCCCCGAAGGGGTGAGGCCCACGGATGGGCCGAATAATCACTTACTTGAGTAAGCTCATCGGGATTGATGAGAGACTCCTGTCTCTCACCGGAGGTCTGCCTCTGGCTGGTCAAATTCGTTCCCGACGAATTTGTCATTCGATTGCCGCCTACCTGCATCTTGAAGTAGCTTGTGTATGTTGAAAAAAAGAAAACGGCGAAGGAGAGGTCATGAGTGAGATCGATTTCCGCAAGAAAATTAACTGGCACCGTCGTTTCCGCTCGCCAGAAGGACCCAAGAACGAGCGTGAGATTCTGCGTATTTTTGAAAGCGATCGCGGGCGGATCGTCAATTCCCCGGCCATTCGCCGTTTGCAGCAGAAAACACAAGTCTTCCCTCTGGAACGTAATGCCTCGGTGCGCACGCGCTTAACGCATTCGATGGAAGTGCAGCAAGTCGGGCGTTATATCGCCAAAGAGGTGTTGAGCCGTCTGAAGGAGCAGCAAGCCCTTGAGCGCTATGGATTGCATGAACTGACAGGTCCATTTGAGAGTATCGTGGAAATGGCGTGTTTGATGCACGACATCGGTAATCCACCGTTTGGTCATTTTGGTGAGTCAGCAATAAATGACTGGTTCCGCCAGCGCCTGTTTCCTGGGGACGCCGGAAGCCAACCTCGGAGCGACGATCGTTGCCGAGTGGCAACATTGCGTCTGCACGAAGGCGATGATCAATTGAATGGTTTGCGTTGGAAAGTCCGCCAGGATCTTTGCCAGTTTGAGGGCAACGCACAAGGCATTCGTCTGGTTCATAGCCTGCTGCGTATGAATCTGACTTGGGCGCAGGTTGGCTGTATTCTCAAATATACTCGTCCCGCCTGGTTTGTAGGGGAAACGCCAAAAACTCATGCTTATTTGATGAAGAAGCCGGGTTTTTATCTTTCGGAAGAGTCTTACATTGCACGTTTGCGTACGGAGCTTGAACTTGGCGAGTACAGCCGATTCCCGCTGACGTGGATAATGGAAGCGGCTGACGATATTTCTTATTGCGTGGCGGATCTTGAAGATGCCGTTGAGAAGCGAATTTTTAGTGTTGAGCAGCTTTATCAGCACTTATGTGATGCCTGGGGTGAGCACCGTAAAGGCGATCTTTTCGAGCAAGTGGTGAATGAAGCCTGGGATAAGTCCCGTTCAAACCAGATGCGCCGCAGTACCGAAGACCAGTTCTTTATGTACCTGCGTGTCAACACGCTAAATCAACTGGTGCCTTATGCCGCCGAGCGTTTTATCGACAATATCGGTGAAATTTACAGCGGTGAGTTCAATCACGCCTTGCTGGAAGACGACAGCCCGTTTGCGCGGTTGCTGGAATTATATAAACAGGTCGCAATTCAGCATGTATTCAGCCACCCAGAGGTTGAACAGCTAGAATTACAAGGTTATCGCGTGATAACCGGCTTACTTGATATTTACAGTCCCTTACTCAATATATCCATTGAAGATTTTGCTGAGCTGGTGGAGAAAGAAAGTTTACGTCGTCTGCCGATTGAGACACGGTTATTTCACAAGTTATCTACAAAACATAGGCTTGCTTAC
>DATERH010000138.1:0-18041 GCA_035271785.1 Buttiauxella sp. | reverse complement strand
CCCTCTTTTTTCACTTCGATAACCGACACACCCATCGCGTTCTGGCCCTTGCGCACTTTGTCGAGGTTCCAGTTCGCCACGCCGTCTTTGAATAGCAGCCCGTTATCGACATATTCGTGGTTCATCGTCAGCAGGCCGTGGGTCGGGGAATCGCCGCCCAGTGGTAGGCTAAACCAGGCCATGCCATCGTGGTGCATCCCGGCCTGTACGGCTTGTTCATCAGTGGTGTTGCTGCCGTCTTTTTTGAATTCAGGCAGATTACCTTTCATGCCGGTGGCATCACCCCAGCGATAAAAAGGACGCGCGATGTAACCTTCTGGCACACGCACAGTGTCATCTGTTGACACCGCAATGCTGGTAAAGCCCAGCGTCGTCGGACGAGACATGGCCTTTTCAACGGCCAGCGCAGCAGGTGATCGCAGCAATGAAGGAAAGGCTACCGCCGTACCCGCCACGACACCTAATTGCAAAAAACGGCGGCGGCTGAAAAACGCATCAACCACACCGGAGAAAACCGGGTTATCGCTCTGATTGCTGACTTCTTCACTATGTTCTTGTTTGAAAAGTGGTTTGCTCATCGTCGCTTCCTGTCCGTGTTGATTTCAGAGAAGCGGGTAGTCTAGGGTAGGTTTGTTACATTTTTATAACAAACATGCATAAAGTAAAGGGAAGGGGGTCGGTCAACATTGGAATGAACGTTGTACCGAAGCGCAGCAGAACCACATGGAAAATTGCAGAAACACCATTTTTCCTGACATCCTTTCTCAAAAATGATCATTTTTAGGTTAAAGTCACTGCATATCACAGGCCGAACAGACCCTAAAAGTCTCCCTGTTAAATTCTGATTAAAAAAAGTATACCTTTTGGAGAATACAGCATGAATCAAGGGCCGCTAAACGAAGAAGAACTGGAATGGTTGGATGACACTCTCACCAAGTACGGTAACGATGATTCCGTGCTGGATGTCTCGGAATTAGACGGGATGTTGACCGCTATACTCTCCGCGCCGACGATGATTGCTCTTGCACAGTGGCAGGCAGCAGTATGGGGGGGTGAAAAACAACTTCCTCATTGGAAAAGCGCACAAGAACAGCAGCGCTTTAATGATCTCGCCTCTCAGCATATGAATGACATTGCAGAACGTCTGTGCCATGCACCTGACCAGTTCGATCCGTTGTTTGGTTATCGCGAAGTGGACGGCAATGACTACACCATCGTTGAGGAGTGGTGTTTTGGTTACATGCGTGGTGTTGCTCTGAGTGACTGGACTACGTTGCCAGAAGCACTGCAAACCGTGCTGGAGGTGATTTCCTTGCATGGTGAAGAGGCCAATATCACGAAGCTGGAACAGATGACCGAAGAAGAGTATGAAACGAGTCAGGCAGCGATTGGCCCAGCTGCGTTGGAATTACATTCCTGGGGGAAAGGTCAGCCTCAGTCTGAGTCAATAACCGTCCATTAACCACGCTTTGAAAATATTTATCTCACTAACAGGCATTCACTCAATGGATGCCTTATTAACGTTAACATGGGGTAATGGGCAATATTTTATTGAGGTGTCGACGGTTCGTGAGCAATAATTAATTAGCAATGAACCTGAAGACCAAAGGTAATTTTCCTGGAAAACCGGTAAGCATAATAAATACTTACCGGTTAAGTTTTATTAAGCTTGAGTATCCAGAGTAGCCAGTTCTTTATCTACGAAATACAAGCCTTCACCGCTTTTACCCACCAGACTTAATTTATCCAGTACAGATTTAAACAGTTTTTCTTCTTCATGCTGCTCAGAGACATACCACTGCAGGAAGTTAAAGGTCGGGTAATCCTGAGACGTCATCGCAGCATGAGCCAGTTCATTAATCTTATGCGTAATTAACTGCTCGTGTTCGTAGGTGGCGCTAAATAACTTATCCAAAGAGTCGTAATCTTGGTCTGGTGCTGGAATCGCATTAATGCGAGGCAAGCTCCCGGTATCGGTCAAATAGGCAAACAGGCGCTGCATATGTTCCATCTCTTCTTGAGCATGGCGACGCAGAAAAGCAGCGGCCCCTTCAAAGCTATGGAAGCTACACCAGGCGCTCATTTGTTGATAAAGCAGGGAAGAGTAAAGCTCAAGATTCATCTGTTCGTTAAGTTTTTCGATCATTTCAGCTTTAAGCATGATGCGCTCCGTGAGAATTAGCTATTTAACATTAATGCTACTTTAATTTTATTATTTCTATAATGCAAAGAAAATGTTAATTAAATTGTCGTAATGGGAATGGTTGCTAATATTATTCTCTTTCAAATCATTTATGGCAAAAATATTACTGCCATCCAATAGGAATGATTATTATTTAATTATCGTGGCCGGACAATTATTATTGTCCAAACCACGGTTAATCAAAGACTCATCATTGCACGACAATTTGATCTCTCAGGTACTTCTCCATTCCGATACCACGGCACTGGTACTCAAGCGTGACAGTGTGATTCAGACACAACGCGCCGCTGCTCAGGCTACAGGTTCTGATAGGCTCGCCATAAGGGAATGCTGAAATATATCCCCATTGCTGGCACTGGTGACTGGCTGCAGATTGCGCAACGTAAGTATCGACTTTGGCTCTTTGTAATGGCGCAACATCAAAACTTAGTCGAGCAACACCTGCAACTTCACTGCCTTTGACGGGCTGTGGAGTCTTATTCATGGTGCAACCGCTTAATAACGCAATCACTAAAACAAAATAAACACTTTTCATTATGCTTAGACTCAAATGATATTTTTATGATTTTAGCATGCTGCCAAAAAGAATATTACTAACAGTATAAGACTGTGTAATTTTATTTAAGGTAATTGTTATCAGTTATCTAAAGCTAAATTTAAGGTATTTATAAACGAGTAAATAACGGATGTAATCATTTTAATTCGATTGAATTTTGTTCTGAAAACGCATCCAGTTTGGCTGAGTTTTGCAGACGATACTGATAACACACGACTAAACCCAAGGATTGATATACAAAAACCGAATAGATGGAACTCAGGCTAACCAGACTTGTGCCGGAAAACTACTTACTCACCGGGGGAAAAACACATAAAGTTTATTCGTAATATCAAAATTCAGGTCATGGTGGTGCTGATACTGGTTTTCTCGACGCTTGCCTGGTCCCGTGTTTCAGGTTTTGCCCTATGGATTTTACATGAATTAGAGCAGCAGATTACCTTGAATACGGTGCAAGCAAAATGGGTTGATATGGTCCAATTCCTGCCTGGGGCGATGTTTCGTATCGCCAAACCGGCCTAACAGGCGGGTCTCTGTCTTGGGATGCGCAGAAGTGTGAGCACATCTTAGTTTTTTAAAACAAAATTTCATTAAATTTGAAAGTGTGTTTGCTAGGTAGTATTGTTAATACATACTAAAGCGATTCCCCGCGGGAAATCCCGTAACCCATTCAGGAGACGAAAATGAAAATAGCACTGATGATGGAAAACAGTCAGGCTGGCAAAAACGCAATCATTCTTAATGAGTTGCAAGCGGTTGCTGCTGAGAAAGAGTATCCGGTTTACAACGTAGGAATGAGCGATGAGCAGGATCACCACCTGACCTACATCCACCTCGGTATTATGGCGAGCATTCTGTTGAATTCTAAAGCCGTTGATTTCGTTGTGACGGGTTGCGGCACAGGTCAGGGCGCAATGATGTCCCTGAACATCCACCCGGGTGTGGTTTGTGGATACTGCCTGGATCCAGCTGATGCTTTCTTGTTCTCTCAAATCAACAACGGTAACGCGCTGTCACTGGCATTTGCTAAAGGCTTCGGCTGGGGTGCAGAACTGAACGTACGTTACATGTTCGAAAAAGCATTCACTGGTCGTAAAGGTGAAGGCTACCCAATCGAGCGTAAAGAGCCACAGGTTCGTAACGCGGGCATCCTGAACCAGGTTAAAGCTGCGGTCGTGAAAGAAAACTATCTGGACACCTTGCGTTCTATCGACCGTGAATTGGTGAAAACCGCTGTGACTGGCGAACGTTTCCAGCAGTGTTTCTTCGAAAACTGCCAGGATAAAGAGATTGAAGCGTTCGTTCGCGAAATCCTTGCCTGATAGTGATTAACATTAAAAACGGCCAGTTTTTTACTGGCCGTTTTTTTTTGCAACAACACGGTGTTATTTCTGTCGTTTTATACACCGTCTTGCTTAATCACCGTTTTGCCAATCAGTACAGTGACTTACAGCATTATTGCTTTTTGGATACGCTGCTTCCTGCGTCATGCGGCAGCCGTAGCAAATCAATTAACCCAAACAGGCAAATTAGCGTAATCATCACGAAAGAAACCTTGATAGACATACCTGGAATCGACGTAACATCGAACCATTGGCTGATTTTCTCTCCAAGGCGAATCCCAATCGCGCCAAGTGTAATACCCAACCCAACAGACAGTTGTGTCGCCGTACTGAAGAGCGTGTTGGCATAGCTCATTTGCATCGATGGCACATCTGAAAAGGCGAGGGTGCTGATGCCAGTAAACTGCATTGAGCGAAACATCCCACCGAAGAACAGGATAGCAATCGTCAACCAGACAGCGGTGTGCGGAGTGAGAAATGCGCAGGCCAATAGAGAGGCGACGTTTAGCAGGCCGTTAATAATCAGCAGTTTTTTGAACCCTAACGCACGAATCAACGGTGTGGTAGCAGGTTTCATGGCGAGGTTTCCGGCAAATACTGCTAAAACCAATAAGCCCGAATGAAAAGCATCCATACCGAAGCCTACCTGGAACAATAGCGGTAATAAAAAAGGTACCGCACTGATGGAGGTACGGAATAGCGAACCGCCATACATTGTCACGCCAAAGGTTTGTACCTTTAAAGCATCAAGACGAATCATCGGATGTTGGGCATGTTTAAAATGCCACAGAGAAAACCACAACGATGTGGCACCCAACAGCAGAAGACTCACTGTGGGGAGTAAATTAATTTGCGATTGCCCGAGCATTTCCAGGCCGTAGACCAGGCTAATCATCGCCACAGCGGTACTGGTAAAACCGATGCCATCAAACGGGCGGCGATCGTCATCGTGAATATCTGGAATCAAACGCCACGCCAACACCATCGCAGCCAATCCAAGCGGCAGGTTGATATAAAAAATCCAACGCCACGAGGCGTAACTGGTGATGAATCCCCCCAATGGTGGACCTATTATCGGCGCAACCAGCGCCGGCCAGGTTAGCGTGGCGATAGCAGTAATCAGTAAATGTTTGGGGGTGGTGCGTAACACAGCAAGTCGTCCGACTGGCACCATCAGAGCACCGCCCATCCCTTGCAAGATACGCATAGCGACAAACTGCTCCAGCGTATTGGCAATCCCGCACAGCACTGAGGCAAAAGTAAAGATCCCGAGTGCGAGAGTAAAAACTTTGCGTGCGCCAAAACGGTCAGCAATCCAACCACTGGCCGGAATCAACACCGCCAGAGTCAGCAAATAAGCGCTCATACCGATATTCAGATCAACGGCCTCAACGCCAAATGTTTTTGCCATTTCTGGCAGAGCGGTTGCGATTACCGTCCCGTCGAGAAATTCCATAAAAAATGCGCCAGCGACCAGCAACGCCATACCAGAAATACCGCGTTTTGGTGCAGAAGAAGGGGAGTTTTCCATGAATGAAACTCAAAATTAAAATAACGTTTTAAAAATTAATTGAGTCAATTAACCAGTTAAGTGTTGGATTTGCAAGCCATTTCATGTGAATGGTTTGTGAAATTTACAAGGTCTAAGTGTGATGTTCGTCACAAAATTCTTGATTTATGCGACGGGCGTCATATTATGAGCATCAGAAAGAGCAAAACCTGTAAAAAGAAATAACTGGAGCACACAATGAAACTGCGCAAAATCCTGAAAAGTATGTTCGAGCAGTACTGCAAAACCTTTAAAGATGTACCGCCAGGTGGCATGTTCTGATTTGCCAGCCTGAAGAAAAACCTGCCGCGGCAGGTTTTTTTATGTCTTAAATTTGGCTGTTTGCCCGCGATCGTTAGGTCACAACCCAGTCGCTCATTTTTACCAGCAGGACTCTATTACTGATACCGTTTCAATGCACAGAAATGTACTATGACGCCCATTGCGAAATAGGAGAGTAATAATGTCTGAACAATTATCTGCCGACCAGGAACTGGTTTCTGATGTAGTGGCATGCCAGTTGGTGATTAAACAAATTCTGGATGTCATTGATGTGATTGCACCTGTAGAAGTGCGCGAAAAAATGGCGAACCAATTAAAGACTATTGATTTCGCCACGCACCCTGCAGCGGCAGACCCCGTGACCCGTCGCGCGATTCAAAAAGCCATTTCGTTGATTGAACTGAAATTTACACCGCAAAACGAAGCGCATTAATTTCAGCGGTTGTAGCCGTTGTAGGTTGGGTAAGCGAAGCGTCACCCGACCTACAACACCACACTCAGAAGAACGTCATCACCAGCAAGTAACTCGCCGCACAAGCACAACTCACGCCGATCAAACCTGGCAGAATGAAACTGTGGTTAATGATGAATTTACCAATTTTCGTGGTACCGGAACGGTCAAAGCCGATGCATGCCAGGTCACTCGGATAAGTTGGCAATACAAAGTAACCGTAGGATGCCGGAAAGAAGGCAATCAACATTTTCGGTTCCACACCCAGCATTAAGCCCATTGGTGCAACGGCGGTTAAGGCTGCAGCCTGGCTGTTCACCAGTTTAGAAACCAAAAACAGCACGATGGCATAAGTCCACGGATGGCTTTTCACCACGCCTTCCAACGCCATTTTTAACTCTTCAAGATGTGCCTGGAAAAAGGTATCGCTCATCCACGCCACACCAAATACCGAGAAAATCGCCACCATTCCTGCTTTAAATACAGCACCGTTGGAGATAGCGGAAGCGTTCACTTTGCACACGATTAGCATGACGGCACCGGCAATCAACATCATCATCTGGATAACCAGATTCATTGATAGCGGCTTTAAGGAGCCTTTGATGTCGAAAGCTGGACGCAGCGCCGGAATAGCCCCTAACAACACTACCACCAGAATCCCGGCAAAGAAGATCCACGTTGACCAGTAAGCTTGCTTTGGGAACACCTGATTTAACAGTGTTTCGCTGTTGCCATAGATAAACTCACGTTGTTTCGGGTCGGCAATTTTTTCCTGAAATTCTGGGTCATCTTGCAAATCTTTACCACGACGCAAGCTCCAGAGTGCTGCAATCAGCACCCCAAATAAGGAGGCTGGTACTGAAACACAGAGAATATCGAGGATGCTCCACGCTTGGCCAATTCCATGGTTAGCCGCCAGAATCGAAATCAGCGAAACAACTGCCACTGAGACAGGAGAGGCCGTAATCGCCATTTGCGAGGCAATTGACGCCACTGCCATTGGGCGTTCTGGACGAATTCCTTTCTTCAGCGCTATATCGGCGATAATCGGGAACATGGTGTACACCACATGGCCAGTACCGCACAGGAAGGTCAGCATCCAGGTGGTGAACGGAGCAAGCAAAGTAATATGCTGAGGATGTTTGCGCAGCAGTCGCTCGGCAAACTGCATCATGACATTTAGGCCACCCGCAGTTTGCAATGTGGCGGCACAACCAATTACCGCAAGAATGGTCAGCATTACATCAACGGGCGGTTTTCCTGGCTCAAGCCCAAAAATGAAAGTGAGAATAAATAGCCCAATTCCACTAATCAGGCCAAGACCCATCCCGCCAAAACGTGTACCCACTAACAGGCATAAAATAATGACAATGAATTCAATGGTTATCATGATAATTCCTGGAAATTTGATATGTACTAATCATTACAGAATGTAAGTAATTACATTGAGACACAGATCGTGTTTGTCAAAACTCAATTAAAACAAATGTTTAATAACAAAACATTAACACTCCGCTCTGTGCAGACGGAGTGACTCATCGTAACGGAAGATGTGAACTCAGAATTTCAATGCAACTGATGATTCACCAAATTAGTCAAATGTTCATCGGTTTGGCTCATGCACATTCCGGCTTTGTGCGCATTGCGGACTTCGTCGAGAATGGTATTGAGCAATACCCCCTCTTCCTGTTGTTCCAGGTCTACGGTTTTCAGGAAAGCGAGTGTTAGGTAATCTTTCAGGGCGACAGCTTCTGCGGTTAATTTCGATAAGGTGACACAGCGTTGGTGATGGTCTTCAAGTGTTTGTTCAAACAGCATTTCCAAAGAGTTGCATTCGCATTGTTGTGTTTCTATTTCCCCAACAATGGGAGTGCCGCCCGCTTGTTTCATGAAATTAAATATCCGCATCATTTGCGTTACATTATTTTGTGCCTGGCCCATTAAGAAATTCGCTGTACCCGTTAAACTGTGTTCAGAGCACCAGGTACTGAGGCGCAAATACAGGTTCGAAGAGCAGAAATCATGGTTAATCTGCAAATTAAGTCTTTGAACCATCCCTGAAGTTGCCATAGTAATTTCCTTTTAGATGCGGGTCATCGGTTAAACCCGGAATAAATGTCATGTCAGCATTTCAAGAAAAATAAAAGAAATATTTTTCCATTATTACAAGGCAAAACAACAGTTTTGCATTCATTATACCCATTGGAAATGGTGCCCTGAATGCGTTAATAAATAGAATACCTCTTTTGAGGTATTAAGAAAACTCTTGGTTTTGAGCGTTTACCCTTATTTACAACCTCATTCGCCAAAAGATAATAAAAGTTAAAATGTAGTACCCGTTCGCCAAAGTTATAAGAACAGCTGTTTTTATATAATGATGAATATTGTGATTTACCGCGTAATAGTGAAATATCAAATTGATTTTTTATTGTGCTGGATCATATTTCCTACCCATTGGATAATTGAGCGCGAGACTGTTTTCGGTACTGCAACGGGGTCTGATCCATCATCTTCTTAAAGCAGGTGATGAAATAAGTGGCTTCGATAAAACCCACTTCAAGGGCGATGGCATCAATGCTTAATGGAGAAGTGCGCAACAGATCACAACTTTTCTTGATGCGACGCATCAGTAAGTATTCATGAATGCTGCCACCCGTCTGCTGGCGAAAAATACGTGAAGTGTAACTACGGGATAATCCGACTGATTGCGCCAGTTCATCCAGGGAAAACTTACCACGATAATTATTTTCCACCCATTGCATAATGCGTGACGCAACCGTTTGTTCTTGCGGAATAAATTCCTGTGGTTGCGCGGGGAGGAAAGCCATTATTTGCATTACCATAAACGCAACATCACTGGCCGTTGAGTGAGCCATCGGGTCGAGTTTGTCGAACTCGCCGAGAATCACCTCCATAAATTCTGCCTGTTCACTCAAATCGTAAATTTGCGCGGGGACGTCACTGGCGGCCAGGGCCGAAAATTGAGCTTGCTGGCGCGGGAAGGCCTGTAGAGTGCTGATCACAGATGAATGCTCAATGTGCATAGTGGTGCGGTGATACTGATTTTTGTCACTGGCCTCGACATGCACTTTGTGCAAGCGGAACGGTGGGAAGATAAACAACCGGCCTGGCCGCGCGGTGTAATGTTGGTTATCCACCACCACAATCCCATACCCTTTTGAAATATAAAGAAATTCAACGCATTGATGCCAGTGATAATACTGAGCGCTGGACGCTCGCAGGCGGTGAAATGAGATAACCTGGCTATCGAGCGTAATCCGTTCCATCAATTGTGCTTCGCTCATTTCCCCTCCAGGACAATAAATTTAAATTTTTACGCCATCATTTGTAATTTATTCACCTGATAAATAGAAAAATCCAGCAAAAATGAAATGGTGGTTTATTTTTGTGATGCGGCTCACTCTGGGGGGAGAATAAAAGCGACTACTCTTGGTCGCAACGCGAAGTATTAGCGCACTGAAAAATATGTATAACAATAAGTTACTCTATTCTCGTGTTAGACGGGAGGACATCTTGCAACCTAAAAATATCACACTAAATAACCGCCTTGAAACCAGGGGCGATCTGCGAAAACTGGTCAACGAATTATTGAATGCTGTTTCGCCATTCTTTAAAAATGATACCAGTCGGGTAGACCTTGCTAATTTCACTGCACATTATGGCCAGCAGGTTGCCAATATGGAAACCTTCTCGCGTTTGTTGTGGGGTGTGACGCCATTACTGGCGGGTGGTCATGAGCCAGAACAATTCACTTTTTATATTCAGGCTATTAAAAACGGGACTAATCCAGAACACGTGGATTATTGGGGCGAGGTCGCGCCTTTTGACCAACGTATTGTGGAAATGGCAGCCTATGGATTACTACTGGCAGTCGCCCATAAACCGCTGCTGGCGCACTTCAATGAACAAGAAAAGCAGCATCTTTGGCAGTGGCTAAAGCAATGTGAAAACCAGGATATCCCAGATAACAACTGGCATTATTTCCCGATTTTGGTGCAAGTGGGCTTCCATCATTGTGGAATGCCGAAAAATGCCGATGCGTTGGAAACGCATTTCGCTGCAATGGAGCGTTATTATCTCGGTGATGGCTGGTATTCCGACGGACCTGGGCGCCCGCGTGATTACTATATTTCGATGGGTTTCCATTTCTATGGACTGATCTACGCCAAATTAATGGCGGATGTTGATCCCGAGCGATGCAATAAATTGCGCCAGCGTGCAGCGCTGTTTGCTACCGACTTTATACATTTCTTCGCTGATGACGGGGCTGCTATTCCTTTTGGCCGCAGCCTGACTTATCGCTTTGCGCAGGCCGCATTCTGGAGCGCAGCAGCGTTTGCCGGGTTGGAAGTCTATGAACCCGGCGTGGTAAAGGGCATCGTACTGCGCCATTTACGCTGGTGGTTGCAACAACCATTGTTCGACAGAGATGGAGTGCTGAGTGTCGGTTACAGCTATCCAAACCTGGTGATGGCAGAAGATTACAATGCACCTGGCTCTCCTTATTGGGGGCTGAAAACCATGCTGATACTGGCATTAGGCGAACAAAGTGCCTTCTGGCAGGCGCAAGAATTGCCGCTGCCACCGCGTGAGGCACACCATTGCATTCCTCATGCAGATCAAATTTTGGTTCATCAGCCAAATCATTTATGGATGCTGACTTCCGGTCAGCTCGAGCTGAATAACTTCGTTAATACCGAAGCCAAATACTGCAAATTTGCTTACTCCACTCGTTACGGATTCACCATTGAACGTGGTCGTTACGGGCTAAATCACGCGGCTCCCGATTCGATGCTGCTGTTAGCGGAAAAAGACGATTACTGGCGCGGACGCCGCGGTTGCCAGCAGGTCACCACTGCCGATGGCATGATTTACAGCCGTTGGCAGCCGTGGATGGATGTCACTATCGACAGTTGGTTGTTGCCGTTGGGCGACTGGCAGATGCGCGTACATTCGATCAAAACCGAACGTGAGCTGGATTGTGCAGAAGGTGGTTTCAGCTTGCCAAACCGTCCGCTTCCCGAGGCCAATATCGCTTTAGCCAACTGCCAATTAACCTCCGCCACGGATACCAGCGCCATCTACTGCTTAAGCCCACAGTTGCGCAATGGCGACCAGGTGTTAACGCCACCAAACAGCAACTTGCTATTTGCTGAACGAGCTGCGGTTCCACTGTTGAAAGGGGAATTGAGTAAGGGAACGCATTTGTTAATCAGTGCCGTTTGGGCAGGGGATTCGGCGGTATTTGATGCTAACTCTCGCCCGCAAGCCCTTGTCAGTGAAGGCGTAGTGCGCCTGGTGATGGGCAACCACGAAAAGCAAATATCCGTTGCCCTTCAAGATGCTGGGGTGTTGGCTGCTCTGATTCACCCAAATCACTTACTTGAATAAGCTCATCAGGATTAACGAGAGACTCCTGTCTCTCACCGGAGGTTAGCCTAAGGCTGGACAAATTTGTTCCCGACGAATTTGTCAGTCGATAGCCGCTTACCTGCATCGTGAAGCAACTCGGGTAATAAAAAGCCGTGATGATTCTGGAGAAATATTAATGAATATGTCGACAATAACGCGCACCGCGCAAATAAAAATGAGCAGTTTCATCTTTCTCTACTTTTTTACCTGGTCTTCCAGCTTCGGGCTTTATGCCCTGTGGCTGAGCCAAAAAGTGGGATTAGATAGCATCACCATCGGCAGCGTTTTTGCTATCAACGGGGTCTTTGCCGTGGTGATGAAACCGGTTTATGGCTACATCATGGATAAAATCGGCATGAGCAAATGGCTGCTCTATTTTGTCTGCGCCGTTTCCGCACTGATGGCCCCGTTCTTTGTATTTATTTATCAACCATTATTACTGACGCACACCATGGCAGGGATTGTGATTGGTGCGCTGTACCTGAGCCTGGGTTGGTATGCCGGTGTAGCCGCTTCAGAATCCTATGCTGACCGCTTTAGCCGTCTGTACGGTCTGGAATTTGGGCGCATTCGTATGTGGGGTTCACTGGGCTGGGCCATGGCTGCATCAGTTTCCGGCTTGTTATTCAACTACACGCCGCTGGCAAACTTCCTTGTCAGCAGCACCACTTCAGTGCTGATGTTACTGGTGCTTGTCAGCCTGAAAATTGGTGATGAGCAACTGCGTAATAACAATGTGATTGCCGCAAACAAAATTGTATTTGCTGATGTGCTGATGTTGCTGAAAAACCGCAAATTCTGGATGTTCAGCCTGTATGTCGCCGGTGTGGCCTGGATGATGTTTGTCGCTGAACAGCAATTCCCGCGCTACTTCGTTTCGTTCTTTGACACCAAAGAGCAGGGCAACGCATGGTACGGCTACCTGAGCACCGTTCAGTCCGGCATGGAATTCGTGATGATGATGTTCATTCCGCTGCTGGTAAATCACTATGGTGCCAAAAAAGGGTTGCTGTTGTGTGGTTGCGTGGTCGGTGCACGTCTGATTGCATCCGGCTTGACCAGCGATCCGCTGATCATCTCAATCATCAAACCGTTCTACGGTGTTGAAATCTCGCTACTGCTGATTTCGGTCTTCAAATATATCGCAGAACATTTCGACAAAAAAATCAACGCCACCATGTATCTGCTGGGTTACCAGGCAATGATCTACGTCGGTTCCGTGGTTGTGGCACCGCCTGCTGGATATCTGTATGACAAAATCGGCTTTGAGCATACCTACTTAATGATGGGCTGCTGCGCACTGCTCTTCACTCTAATTTCAGCTTTCACACTCTCGCGCTGCCAGTCAAAACGCGATGAGTCCCGTACTTTTACACCCGCTTTAAATACCGCTCCGGTCGAGCCGGTAAAACATTAAATTTAGGAGACGTTATGACCCGTACTGTTGTCACTGAAAAAATCGTGACCGAGCCACTGCGCCCGATTGAATTGCATCAGGTTGATCGTCTGGCTCTGAATCGTAAACTGGATACCGCATTAAAAAGCGTGACCAAAAAATTAGACAAAAACATGATTGCGTTGGGTGACAAGTTCCCCAATGAAGCCTGCGAAGGTGGCAAGTGGAAGCCGACAGGTAACGTCGAATGGACCACCAGTTTTTGGACAGGGCAGTTATGGCTTGCCTGGGAGCTAACTGGCGATGACAAATATCGTCAGGCCGCGGAGTGCTATCTACCTTCATTTGCGGAACGAGTCGAAAAGCGCATTGATACCGCGACCCACGATTTGGGCTTCCTTTATACGCTGTCATGCGTCAATGCCTGGCGCTTAACCGGCAATGAAACGGCACGTCAAACTGCGCTGCAAGCGGCTGACGTTTTAATGGAACGTTACAATACGGTAGCCAACATCATTCAGGCGTGGGGGGATTTGAATGATCCGGAACAACAGGGTCGGATGATTATTGATTGTAATATGAACCTTCCGTTGCTGTATTGGGCAAGCCAACAAACTGGCGATGCACGATACGCGCAAGCGGCAACGGCACACGCGCAGCAGGCGGCAAAGTACATTGTCCGCCCGGATGCTTCTACGTTCCATACTTTTTATATGGATGTGAAAACCGGCGAGCCGAGATTTGGTAATACACATCAGGGCTTTAGTGACAGTTCGTGCTGGTCCCGTGGGCAGGCGTGGGGCATTTATGGATTCTTGCTGAGCTACCTGTATACCGGTGATACAAACATGGTGGCGCTTACCCGTAGCCTGGCACATTACTTTATCAACCGTTTGCCGGAAGATGATGTCTGCCATTGGGATCTGGCATTGTTAGGGACCGATGCGGTGCGCGACAGTTCGGCGGCGGCGATTGCCGCTTGTGGGCTGCTGGAATTGGTGAAAGTGTTGCCGGTGTTGGATGAACATCGTGCCCATTATGAAGAGATGGCGCTGCGTATTATCGAGTCATTGACGGATAACTATCTGGCGCGTGATGACGAAGCCTGTGATGGCTTGTTGAAACACTCGGTTTATCATATGGCGAGTGGTAAAGGCGTCGATGAATGTTGTAGCTGGGGAGATTATTTCTACCTTGAAGCACTGACTCGCGTTCGGCAGGTGTGGAGTCTCTACTGGTAACTATTTCACCCCCGTTGGAATGCGGGGGTAACCTGGAGCGTTAAGATGAAAACCGTTGCAGTCCTGTTAGCCCCTGGTTTTGAAGAAGGGGAAGCCATTGTTACCATTGATATTTTACGTCGTCTAGAAATTAATGTTCGCACACTGTCTTGCGTGGATACGCGTGCAGTGGTGAGTTATCACGATATTCCGATGGTTGCTGATGCCACGTTAAGTGAGTGTTTTGATGAAACCTTTGATGCTGTGGTATTGCCAGGCGGCCCGGAAGGTAGCGCCTTTTTGGCAGGCAGCGCGAATGTTATCTCCTTCGTGGGCCGTCATGACGAACTGGGCAAATTAATCTGCCCGATCTGTTCAGCTGCGGCGCGTGTACTGGGTGGAAAGGGTTTACTGAAAGGCCGCCGTTATGTCTGCTCTGGTGATTTATGGCAGCAGGTTACGGATGGCGTGTATGTTGATGCTGATGTGGTCGAAGACGGTAACCTGATCAGCGGAAAAGGTCTGGGTAAAGTGTTTGATTTTGCACTGACTGTTGCAGCTCGTCTGGAAGGGGATGAAGCCCCAGCGCGTGACCAGGCGGATCATATTTATTATCCGTGGTAACTGTTTAAGATTTCAGGCGGGGAAGCGCAACGTTTTACCCGCCTTCAATAAACAAAATACTTGCTAGATCTGATTATCCACTTCCTCGCTAATTTTATGGACAAATTTGCTAATCGCAATTTCATTTGTCCTACATATACTGCCTTTCTTATGTCTTTTATAGCTGAATACATGTACGGTTTTACTGTATTTCTGCTGTGTGATTCGGCTCTCTTATGGATTATTAATTTCCCGCTACAACTATATCCAGCCATGAGAGCTAAAAGCCTGCAATGCTAATAGCTTGTTTTAACTAAACCTTACCCTACATAAAATAAAATCGAGCGGGAGTTTTCCATGCACAAATTTACTAAAGCGCTGGCGGCCATCGGCATTGCCGCGGTTATGTCACAATCCGCTATCGCAGAAACAATGAAACTCGGTTTTCTGGTTAAGCAACCAGAAGAGCCGTGGTTCCAGACTGAATGGAAATTTGCCGATAAAGCCGGGAAGGATCTCGGTTTTGAAGTGATTAAAATTGCGGTTCCAGACGGCGAAAAAACGCTGAATGCCATCGACAGCCTGGCCGCCAGTGGCGCGAAAGGTTTTGTCATTTGTACCCCGGATCCCAAACTTGGTTCTGCAATTGTTGCCAAAGCGAAAAGCTACGACATGAAAGTGATTGCCGTCGATGACCAGTTTGTCACCGCCAAAGGCAAACCGATGGATACCGTGCCGTTAGTGATGATGGCTGCGACCAAAATCGGTGAGCGCCAGGGGCAAGAGCTGTATAAAGAGATGCAAAAACGTGGCTGGGACGTGAAGTCGTCGGCGGTGATGGCGATTACGGCTGATGAGCTCGACACGGCACGTCGCCGTACTTCCGGTTCAATGGACGCGCTGAAAGCTGCCGGCTTCCCGGAAAAGCAAATCTACAAAGTTCCTACAAAATCTAACGACATCCCAGGGGCTTTTGATGCTGCAAACTCCATGTTGGTTCAGCATCCAGAAGTGAAACACTGGCTGATTGTCGGCATGAATGACAACACTGTACTGGGCGGCGTGCGCGCAACCGAAGGTCAGGGCTTTAAAGCCCCGGATGTGATTGGTGTGGGTATCAACGGTGTTGATGCGATAAGCGAACTGTCGAAAGCACAGGCTACAGGCTTCTATGGGTCACTGCTCCCAAGCCCGGACGTTCACGGTTATAAGAGTAGTGAAATGCTCTACAACTGGGTGACCAAAGGCGCTGAACCACCGAAGTTCACCGAAGTGACCGACGTGGTACTGATCACGCGTGAAAACTTCAAAGAAGAACTGGCGAAAAAAGGCCTCGGCGGTAAGTAATCTCCGCAAACACAGTGGATGACACTGCGTTTACCCACCCTACAAGTCCGAACCAACGGGTGGATAAACGTGAGTGCCATCCACCCGTTAGTGGCCAGTCTTTCAACCCTGGGTAATGCAAAGGGTAAATCATGCAACAGAACACTCCGTATCTCTCTTTTCGTGGTATAGGCAAAACTTTCCCCGGCGTGAAAGCCTTACAGGACATCAGTTTCGACTGCTATGCCGGGCAAGTGCACGCTCTAATGGGGGAGAATGGCGCAGGAAAATCAACACTTCTGAAAATCCTCAGTGGGAACTATGCGCCGAGTGAAGGCAATATTGTCCTGCGTGGGGAACCCGTCACATTTGCAGACACACCAGCGGCGCTCAATGCCGGAGTCGCGATTATTTATCAGGAACTCCACTTGGTGCCGGAAATGTCGGTAGCCGAGAATATTTACCTCGGGCAACTGCCGCATAAAGCAGGCTTTGTGAACCGCTCTCTCTTGAATTACGAAGCGAAATTGCAGCTTGAGCATCTTGGGCTGGATATCGACCCAAGCACGCCGCTCAAATATTTGTCCATCGGCCAGTGGCAGATGGTAGAAATCGCTAAGGCGCTGGCACGTAATGCAAAAGTTATCGCTTTTGATGAGCCAACCAGTTCGCTCTCGCGCCGTGAAATCGACAACTTGTTCCGTGTGATTCGTGAATTGCGCGCCGAAGGCCGCGTCATCCTCTACGTTTCACATCGTATGGAAGAAATTTTTGCCCTCAGCGATGCGATCACCGTGTTTAAAGATGGACGCTACGTGCGCACCTTTGACGACATGGAACAGGTCAATCATGACTCGCTGGTGCAGGCAATGGTCGGGCGCGATCTTGGTGATATTTACGGCTGGAAACCGCGTGACCACGGGGCTGAGCGCTTACGACTTGAGGGCGTAAAAGCACCAGGCGTGCGCACACCCATTTCGCTTTCCGTTCGCAGTGGCGAAATCGTCGGCTTATTTGGCCTGGTGGGTGCTGGACGCAGCGAATTAATGAAAGGGATGTTTGGTGGCACGCGCATCACCGAAGGCAACGTGCAGATAGATGGCGAGATAATTAACATCAACAAGCCAGCCGATGCGATTCGTGCGGGCATGATGCTATGCCCGGAAGACCGTAAAGCCGATGGCATCATTCCGGTGCACTCGGTCCGCGACAATATCAATATCAGTGCGCGACGCAAACATATCAGCGCAGGTTGCCTGATTAATCATCGTTGGGAAACTGACAATGCCGCTTTACACATCCGTGCCCTGAATATCAAAACCCCTTCGGCTGAACAATTGATCATGAATCTTTCCGGTGGTAACCAGCAAAAAGCAATTTTAGGGCGCTGGTTGTCTGAGGAGATGAAAGTGATTTTGCTCGATGAACCCACGCGTGGCATCGATATCGGCGCAAAACACGAAATCTACAACGTCATTTATGCCCTGGCTGCACAAGGTGTAGCGGTGCTGTTTGCGTCAAGTGATTTGCCTGAAGTATTGGGGCTTGCCGATCGCATCATTGTGATGCGCGAAGGGGAAATAGCCGGTGAACTGCTGCATGGCGAAGCCAATGAACAGCAAGCATTGAGTCTGGCGATGCCAAAAACCAGCGCATCTGCCGCATAAGTAAGGAGAGAA
>DATERH010000137.1:0-12608 GCA_035271785.1 Buttiauxella sp. | reverse complement strand
TCCACCCGCGGCGTTTTCTTCGTTAACCGCCAATGCAAACATATTCACCCAGTCGATAACGTTCATGGGGTCATTGGAGAGTTTATCGCTGGACACCAGCATACGACGCAACGCTGAAGCACGACGCGGTACACGCAACGGCCCAGGGAGTACCCCTTCGGTGTTCACACCACGGTCGATACAGGCGCGCATGGTTTGCCAGATGTTAGCGAAATACTCTTCAATTTCTTTACGACTGTGCAGAGCCAGTTCGTTTTGCATGATGACGCCTGACAAAGACATGCCGGTATCTTTGCAATGCTGAAGCATTTCTTGTGCGGAATTGAACGAATAAGGCACGACGACTTCGTCAGTCGCTTCTTTGCCGAAATGCTCTTCATCAACGATAAAACCACCACCGATGGAATAGTAGGTTTTGCTGTAGATTGCTTTATCGCCATTGAACGCGTGGATAGACATGCCATTTTCATGTAGTGACAGGTTGTCATTGCGGAAACACATGCCGGTATCTTTCGGGAAATCAACTTCATGGCGGCCCTGAGCCAGCCACAAGCGACTACGTGTTTCTACATCACGGATAAATGCCGGAATGGAGTCAATATCAACAGTGGCAGGTTCGTTACCTGCAAGACCCATGATAATAGCGATATCGGTATGGTGCCCTTTGCCTGTCAGTGACAAAGAGCCGTAAACATCGACAGCGATACGTGTCGTGCTTTCCAGTAATCCTTTTTCGACTAGATCATCGACAAATAACTTACCGGCCTTCATCGGACCGACAGTATGGGAACTGGATGGCCCAATGCCGACTTTGAACATGTCGAATATGCTAATCACACTTAAACTCCTTTCAGGACACCGGATATACCCGTCATAGTTCAAGCTGCTGGTGTGTTGGCCTTACTCGCCACCTGCCTTACCTTAACTCGAACTATTTTGGCTATTAATGAAATATGATGCTGTAAAATCGCTGATGACTAGTTTAAAAATTTATTGCTCACCGTAGTAAACTATTCACATGATTTAAACTAATGCTTTACGTTAGCTTGCCTAATCCCAGCTAAAAGCTACGAAATTACGACCAAATACTTCACTAAATATAGATGTTTTTGCAGAATTAAAGTGAGATCAAGCTTCCACGCCTATCTGTAAAGCCAATTCACGGATAATTCCGGCTGTCATGCCCCAGACAAAGTAGTTCTGATACCAGGAAAGCCAGACGCGATGCGCGTTACCGCGGCGGTGAATATCCAACGGATGGTAGCGGCTCAATGTGAGTGCCTCCATCAGGGGCATCTCAAAAACTGCCGCTACTTCATCTTCACAGGCCTGGTAAGGTAGATTGGGTGGGATGATGCCGACAACCGGTGTTACTTGAAAACCCGTGACGCTATCAACAGGTGGCAGAGTGCCAATCACTTCAACGCTATCTGGTGATATAGCCACTTCTTCCCAGGCTTCTCGCAGCGCTGCGGCAATTAACGATTCATCAGTGTCATCCACGGCACCGCCAGGAAAGGCAACTTGACCGGCATGTTTGCGCAGCATGACCGAACGTTGGGTCAATAGCAGCCCAGGTTCTGGGCGGCGGACAATGGGGATCAGCACCGCGGCCTGACGTTTATTCCCGCTCTTGCGGGTAACCGGTGGTTGTAATAGTTGAAAACGCGATAAAAAATCGCTCATGCTCAAGGACGATTCGGTCATTACATCACTTCTCAAGTTGCGGAAGAATACGATTAACTTTATCAAAAGTTTCCTGATATTCCGCAGATTCAACACTATCAGCCACAATACCGCCACCTGCCGAGCAGTACAGTTTTCCCCCTTCGGCAGTCAGCGTTCTGATGGTAATGCTGGTGTCCATGTTCCCGCAGAAGCTCAAATAACCAATGCTTCCACACCAGGCGTTACGCCTGTGTGGCTCGAGTTCTTCAATCACTTCCATGGCGCGCACTTTCGGTGCGCCGGTAATCGAACCGCCAGGGAAACAGGCGCGCAGTAAATCTGTTGCTTTAAGATGCGGCGGTAATTGTGCGGTTATCGTGCTCACCAGATGATGAACGGCAGGGAACGGTTCGACGACAAATAATTCAGGGACTTTTACGCTGCCTGGCACAGCAACTCGGCCAATATCATTGCGCAGCAAATCAACAATCATCAGATTTTCGGCGCGATCCTTCGGTGAATTTGCTAATTTTTTAGCCTGCTGAGCATCGGCGTGAGGATCTTCAAGGCGAGGCAATGTGCCTTTAATTGGACGTGTCTGGATATTGTTGCCTTCAAGCAAAATGAATCGCTCAGGCGACAGGCTTAAAATGACGCTGTCAGGTAAACGAATAAAAGCACTGAATGGTGCGCGATTCGCTGCATTCAACCGTTCAAAGGCTTGCCATTCATCTCCCTCGTAACTGGCCTGAAAGCGCTGTGCGAGATTCACCTGGTAGCAATCGCCACTTTTGAGATATTCCTGTACCTGACGGAATTTAAGTCCATACTGCTCGCGGGTCATACTGGACTGCCACGCGCTCGTCAGGCGGAACGGTTGGCAAGGGCTGTACGGCATCAGCGTTTCGAGAAAATGGTGGCGAGCATCAATATCCCCCCAACACAGCAATGTCAGGCACTGATTCTGGTGATCAGCAATCAATGCCCAATCATAAATGCCAATCGCCATATCGGGTGTTGTAAGATCGCGTTGCGCCAGCACCGGTAGCTTTTCGAAATGGCGACCCAAGTCATAACCAAATAAACCCAGAGCGCCGCCTAAGAAGGGAAGTGCTGGGTGCGTTGTTGGTTGATAACTAAAACTATCAAGGGTTTGCTGCAGCAGTTGCAGAGGATCGCCGCGATGCACTGACGTTGCGCCTTCAACGCAGATTGTCGTTTCAGCACCACGAGTCACCAGTGTTGCCTGAGGTTGGGCAACCAGAATGTCAAAGCGATTATGTGGATGGTCAGCGAAGCCGGAATGCAAGAGCATGGCCCACGGTTGCTGTGCTAACGCTTTGAAAGTGTGTTGAGCAGCATCAGGATGCCACGGCAAAGTTCGAAAAGTGAGTGTCTGCAACGTCATAAACCACAACTAAAAAAGAGACAGATCATCCTGCCAGACCGGGAACCCACTGGAAACCCTGAATGCAGCGTGAAATAATTAACCCAGCAATGTAACAGGAGTCGAAAATGATTGCAGGATTACCCGCATTATCCCATGAGCAGCAGCAGAAAGCTGTAGAACGTATTCAGGAACTGATGGCGCAGGGCATGAGTAGTGGCGAAGCAATTACGCTTGTCGCCGCAGAAATTCGTGCCAATCACACAGGTGAGATGGTCGCTGTCCGTTTTGAAGATGACGATGTCGGCGACGCGGAAAGCGACGACGAAAACGCGAATGATGATGGTGAAGAAAGGTACGTTGACCGTTACGAAGAAAACGACGACGAGTAGGGGCGGGCCTGCGCCCGCACTCACATAATTTTACACAGCCGCGATAATCTTAATTTCTACTTTGTAGCGCGGGTTCATCAATTTTGCCTGCACGGTACAACGTACCGGCGCATGACCCGCAACTACCCACTCATCCCAGGCTTTATTCATCGCTGCAAAGTCGGCTCTTTCTGGCAGAAAAATGGTTGCGTCGAGGATCTTACCCTTATCGCTGCCTTGTTCCTGCAGCACAGTGTCGATTTGCGCAAGCGTGTTGACGGTTTGCTCGTAAGCGTCCGCATCAAGGTTTTCTGGCACACCGGTGTAATACAACGTGTTGTTATGAATAACCGCATCAGACCAACGTGCTTCCGGTTTTATACGCACAATACTCATCACTGTTTCCTTATCAGCTTGTTCATACCCGTCATACTTCAAATTGCAGGAGCGTTGGCTACACTCACAAACCCTAACCACTTACCTGAGTAAGCTCATCTGGATTTGCTCACTTGCCACCTACCTTCAACTCGAATTATTTAGGGTATATATCAAGGAACAGCCTGCCACAATCCGCAGACGGCTTCCACTGGCTTAACACCGCTCAGGCTGACATAATCACTGTCAATAAACCCAGGGGGTAATGTGACAGACGATTTTGCAGCAGACGGCCAACTCGCCACGGCGATAACGGGTTTTAAACCGCGTGAACCACAACGTCAGATGGCACAAGCTGTCGCCAACGCTATCGCTTCCGGGCGTGAGCTGGTGGTGGAGGCGGGAACCGGCACCGGTAAAACCTACGCGTATCTGGCCCCGGCTCTTCGTTCAGGTAAAAAAGTCATTATCTCCACCGGATCAAAAGCTTTACAAGACCAGCTCTTCTCACGCGATTTACCGACGGTGGCGCGGGCACTGGATTTTAAAGGGCGTCTGGCACTGCTAAAAGGGCGTTCGAACTACTTGTGCCTCGAACGTTTAGAGCAACAGGCTCTGGCGGGGGGAGATCTCCAGGTCCAGACGCTAAGTGATATCGTCAAGTTACGGGGTTGGGCTATAGAAACCGTTGATGGGGATATCAGTACTTGCGCAAGTGTCGCCGAGGATTCAACTGTCTGGCCGATGGTGACCAGCACCAATGATAACTGTCTGGGTCAAGATTGCCCGCTTTACAAAGATTGTTTCGTGGTGAAGGCGCGTAAAAAAGCGATGGATTCTGACGTGGTGGTGGTCAACCATCACCTGTTTTTGGCCGATATGGTGGTCAAAGAGGGCGGTTTTGGCGAGCTGATTCCTGAAGCTGAAGTCATGATTTTCGATGAAGCCCACCAAATCCCTGATATTGCCAGCCAATACTTTGGGCAGTCTGTCTCCAGCCGCCAGCTACTGGATATCGCGAAAGACATCTCAATTGCCTACCGCACTGAAGTGCGTGACGCGCAGCAATTGCAAAAGAGTGCAGATCGATTGGCGCAAAGCACCCAGGATTTTCGCCTGCAAATGGGCGACCCAGGGTACCGTGGTAATTTGCGTGAATTACTGGCTGAACCGTCGATTCAACGTGCGTTGTTGCTGCTCGATGACGCGCTCGAGTTATGTTACGACGTGGCAAAACTCTCTCTTGGGCGCTCAGCATTACTGGATGCCGCTTTCGAACGCGCGGTGATAGTGCGCGGGCGTATCAAACGCCTGAAAGAGGTCGATACACCCGGTTACAGCTACTGGTATGAATGTAACGCTCGCAACTTTACGTTGGCACTGACACCACTTTCAGTTGCAGATAAATTCCAGGAAGTGATAAGCCAGAAAGCGGGTACCTGGATTTTTACCTCGGCAACGCTTTCGGTAAACGATCAGCTTAGCCACTTTACTGAACGGCTGGGTATCGCAAATGCGGAAACATTGTTGTTAGCCAGCCCATTTGATTATGCCAGCCAGGCGTTGTTGTGTGTACCGCGTGGTTTGCCAACCCCTAACCAACCGGCTGCGGGCAAACATCTGGCTAAAATGCTCAAACCACTTATCGAAGCCAACAATGGACGTTGCTTCATGCTGTGTACTTCCCATTCAATGATGCGCGATTTGGCCGAACAATTTCGCGCCACGATGACATTACCCGTGTTGTTGCAAGGTGAAACCAGCAAAGGGCAGTTGTTGCAGCAGTTCGTGGATGCAGGTAACGCATTGTTGGTCGCCACCAGTAGTTTTTGGGAAGGTGTGGATGTGCGTGGTGATGCGCTCTCGTTGGTGATTATCGACAAGCTGCCCTTTACCTCGCCGGACGACCCTTTGCTGAAAGCACGCATGGAAGATTGCCGCCTGCGTGGGGGAGACCCTTTCGAGGACGTGCAACTCCCCGATGCCGTTATTACATTAAAACAAGGTGTTGGGCGCTTAATTCGCGATGTTGATGACCGTGGTGTGCTGGTTATTTGTGATAATCGCCTGGTGATGCGCCCGTACGGAGCCGTATTCCTCAATAGCCTTCCACCCACGCCGCGGACGCGGGATATTAATCGGGCAGTTGACTTCCTTAACCACCGCTCGGCGCAGTAATTTGTGCCAGACTATGGTATGATGCGCGCCGATTTTTGACCTTAATTTCCCGCCAGAGGTTGGCAAACCATGCGAATTTTAGCCATCGATACCGCGACAGAAGCATGTTCGGTTGCCCTGTATAATGAAGGGGCGATCTGTGCCCATTTCGAACTCTGTCCACGCGAACATACCCAACGCATTCTTCCGCTGGTGCGCGACATCCTGAATGAAGGGGGCGTTGGTCTGACCGCATTGAATGCGCTTGCTTATGGCCGTGGCCCAGGTAGTTTTACCGGCGTGCGTATCGGTATTGGTATTGCCCAAGGGTTGGCGCTGGGAGCTGAATTGCCGATGATTGGCATTTCTACGCTGGCCACCATGGCGCAAGGTGCATGGCGACTGACCGGTGCGACCCGTGTTCTGGCTGCTATCGACGCACGAATGGGCGAAGTGTATTGGGGTGAATATCAGCGTGACGAAGATGGCGTCTGGCACGGCGAAGAAACTGAAGCCGTGCTGAAACCTGAAGCGGTTGCTGAACGGTTGAAGCAACTTCAGGGTGAATGGGCGACCGTAGGAACAGGCTGGCAAGCCTGGCCGGATATGGCACAAGGCAGTGAACTGCACATCCGTGATGGCGAAATCACTCTTCCTGCAGCAGAAGATATGTTGCCTTTGGCCATTCAGGCATTAAATGATGGTTGTACGGTGTCGGTAGAACATGCTGAGCCGGTTTATCTGCGTAACGAAGTCACATGGAAAAAGCTTCCGGGCAGAGAATAGCTTTCCACGTTTTCGGGAAGCTGAAACTGCGTTAAGGAGAAAGGATATGGCTGGTTTGAGTGTCAGAATTATTACCCGATTATTTGCAGTTGCTGCCGTAGTGATGCTTAGCGGTTGTGTCACCGTCCCCGATGCGATTAAAGGTACCAGTGCCACGCCCCAACAAGATTTAGTGCGCGTGATGAATGCGCCGCAACTCTACGTTGGACAAGAAGCGCGCTTTGGCGGTCGAGTGGTAAACATCGAAAACAAACAAGGCAAAACACGGCTGGAAATTGCCACAGTCAGCCTCGACGACGGTGCGCGCCCACAATTGGGTGAGCCATCAAGAGGGCGTATTTACGCTGAGGTGAGTGGATTCCTCGATCCGGTCGATTACCGTGGGCAATTGGTCACCGTTGTTGGCCCAATCACCGGCGTGGTTGATGGCAAAGTCGGTGATGCCGCCTACAAGTTCATGGTGATGCAGGTAAATGGTTATAAACGCTGGCGTGTCACGCAACAAGTTGTCATGCCACCACAGCCAATCGACCCGTGGTACTGGGGGGGGCGGTATCCATATCGTGGGCGTTATGGCTACGGTGGGATGTGGGGCGGTGGATGGTATAATCCCGGCCCTGCACAAGTACAGACTATCGTAACAGAATAACTATTTGTTTTATCTGGATAAAGAGGCAGCGGCATGTCCGCTGTCTCTTTATTTAGGCAATAGAATAAAAATAATTAGTGATGTGCTTCGCAACCTTAAATCAGTCTAATTAATAAACTGGTACGCTGAGTTAATATTATGTTAACAGCGTGTTTATATATTGGGGTTGCGATGACGACGAATAATAATTTCAGAGGTGGATCCTTGAAGAAGGTTTGGCTTAACCGCTACCCAGCCGATGTTCCGGCTGAGATAAATCCTGACCGTTATCAGTCCCTGGTTGATATGTTTGAGCAAGCTACAACACGTTATGCCGATCAGCCTGCGTTTGTGAATATGGGCGAGGTGATGACGTTCCGTAAGCTGGAAGAGCGAAGCCGTGCTTTTGCTGCGTATTTACAACAAGGTCTTGGCCTGCAGAAGGGCGATCGCGTTGCGTTAATGATGCCGAACTTATTGCAGTACCCGGTGGCGTTGTTTGGTATTTTGCGTGCGGGCATGGTGGTCGTGAACGTCAATCCGTTGTATACGCCGCGTGAGCTTGAGCATCAGCTCAATGACAGCGGTGCCAGTGCCATTGTGATTGTCTCCAACTTTGCGCACACCCTGGAAAAAGTTGTCGATAAAACCCAGGTTAAACACGTTATTTTGACCCGTATGGGCGATCAACTTTCTGCGGCAAAGGGGACGTTAGTCAACTTCGTTGTTAAGTACATCAAACGCCTGGTGCCGAAGTACCATTTACCTGATGCCATTTCATTCCGCAGTGCCATGCAACACGGCTATCGCCTTCAGTATGTTAAGCCTGAAATTTTGAATGCCGATCTTGCGTTCTTGCAATATACCGGTGGGACGACGGGGGTTGCCAAAGGGGCGATGCTGACGCACCGCAATATGTTGGCGAACCTTGAACAAGTCAGAGCGGCATACAGCCCATTGTTGTTTGAGCGCAAAGAGCTGGTGGTGACAGCGTTACCGCTTTATCACATTTTTGCCCTGACAATGAACTGCCTGCTGTTTATTGATCTAGGCGGGCAGAATCTGCTGATCACCAACCCTCGCGATATCCCGGGGCTGGTGAAAGAACTGGCGAAGTATCCGTTTACCGCTATGACTGGTGTTAACACACTGTTTAATGCGTTACTCAACAACAAAGAATTCCAACAGCTTGATTTCTCAAGTTTGCATCTCTCTGCTGGCGGGGGAATGCCAGTGCAACATGCCGTTGCTGAACGTTGGGAAAAACTAACCGGCCGTTTCCTGCTTGAAGGCTATGGGTTAACTGAGTGTGCGCCGCTGGTGAGTGCCAATCCGCATGACATGGATTACCACAGCGGGAGTATTGGCTTGCCGGTGCCGTCAACCGAAGTGAAGTTGATTAATGATGCAGGTGAAGAGGTCGCTCCAGGTGAGCCGGGTGAATTGTGCGTGAAAGGCCCGCAGGTCATGTTGGGTTACTGGCAGCGTCCGGATGCGACCGATGAAATCCTGCAAGACGGCTGGTTGCGTACCGGTGATATTGCGGTGATGGACGAAGAGGGCTTTATGCGCATCGTTGACCGTAAGAAAGATATGATTCTGGTCTCTGGTTTCAACGTCTATCCAAACGAAATCGAAGACGTCGTCATGCAACATAACGGTGTGCTCGAAGTCGCCGCGGTCGGGGTCCCAAATGGTGCATCCGGTGAAGCAGTAAAAATCTTCGTCGTGAAAAAAGATCCGTCTTTAACCGAAGATGCGCTGGTTGTTTTTTGCCGTCGCCACCTCACGGGTTACAAAGTGCCTAAACTTGTTGAGTTCCGCGAAGAGCTGCCAAAATCAAACGTTGGCAAAATATTACGACGAGAACTACGTGACGAATCGGTCAGTAAAGGCAACAATAACGCCTGAGCTCCGAGTCAGTCGCCCTAACGCCGGTTTGCCGGCGTTTTTTATGGGCGCAAACCTAAGAGAACTGAATTTGACTTACCAAATGATTATTACCGATGAAGCCCTCGCCACTGTGTGCGAGGCGGCACGTCACTTCCCAGCCATTGCGCTGGATACCGAATTTGTTCGTACCCGTACTTACTATCCGCAACTGGGTTTGATCCAGTTGTACGACGGTGAGACCGCTTCGCTTATCGACCCGCTAACTATTACTGACTGGTCACCGTTTAAAGCGCTACTGCAAGATAAAGCGGTGATTAAATTCCTGCATGCAGGTAGCGAAGATTTGGAAGTGTTCCTCAATGCGTTTGGCATGCTGCCCGATCCGTTTATTGATACGCAGATTCTGGCGGCGTTTAGTGGACGCCCACTCTCTTGTGGTTTTGCCACACTCGTTGAGTCATTCACGGGCATTGCGCTGGATAAAAGTGAATCACGTACCGATTGGCTTGCGCGACCACTCACCGAGCGCCAGTGTGACTATGCTGCCGCAGACGTACTTTATCTGCTGCCAATTGCGCATAAGTTGATGGAAGAGACACAAGCCGCAGGTTGGATGGAGGCGGCGCTGGACGAATGTAACTTGATGGCGGCGCGTCGTCAGGATGTACTGGATCCCGAAGAAGCCTGGCGTGAAATAGGTAACGCATGGCAGTTAAGAACGCGTCAGTTGGCTTGTCTGAAGAAACTGGCCTCGTGGCGCCTGCGAAAAGCGCGTGAACGCGATATGGCCGTTAATTTCGTGGTACGCGAAGAGCACCTGTGGCAGGTCGCGCGTTACATGCCAGGTTCGTTGGGTGAATTGGAACATCTTGGCCTGAGCGGTAGCGAAATCCGTTTCCACGGCAAAGCTCTGTTGGCAATGGTCGTTGAAGCCCAGGCGTTATCTGATGATGAATTGCCAGAACCATTAAGCAATCTGGTTGATATGCCCGGTTATCGCCGCGTATTTAAAGCGATTAAAGCGCTGGTGCAGCAAGTGAGTGAGACTTGTGGACTGAGTGTGGAATTACTTGCTTCGCGTCGACAAATTAACCAGTTGTTAAACTGGCACTGGCAATTAAAATCGCAAGCGACACAACCGGAATTAATCAGTGGATGGCGTGGTCGAATAATGAGCGAGACGTTAAAAACGCTGTTGGCAGATTATTAATATACGCTGTGCTATTGAGAATAATCTGTATTACTCAGACTGTCAGAGCGTAAAAATAAATAAACCCCATGGTCATTCCAGGGGTTTATTTCGACAGTTTCGACTACGCAGATTTGGTGGTGGCTTCCTGAGTCTCTGGTAACGTAACGTTAAGTTCCAGAACAGAAATATCGTCATCTTTTTGATCGAGAACGACGGTTAGCATTTCTGGGTCGATTTTTACGTATTTGCAAATCACTTCCAGAATATCGCGTTTTAGCTGCGGCAAATAATGCGGTTCACTATCACCACGGCGACGTTCTGCGACGATAATTTGCAGGCGTTCTTTTGCAATGTTGGCGGTGTTCTTTTTCCGTGAGAGAAAAAAGTCTAGTAATGCCATAACTTATCCTCCGAACAGACGTTTGAGGAAGCCTTTCTTCTCTTCTTCAATGAAGCGGAAAGGGATGTCTTCGCCAAGCAGGCGCTCAACAGTATCTGCGTAAGCTTTACCTGCGTCAGCCTCTTGGTCAAGAATGACCGGCTCACCCTGGTTTGACGCACGTAGAACCGATTGATCTTCCGGGATAACCCCAACCAATGGGATGCGTAGGATTTCCAGCACATCTTCCATGCTTAGCATGTCGCCGCGATTAACACGACCCGGGTTGTAGCGAGTCAGCAGCAGGTGTTCTTTAATCGGTGCTTCCCCGTTTTCTGCACGGCGAGATTTAGAAGAAAGAATGCCAAGAATGCGGTCCGAATCGCGTACTGATGAAACTTCAGGGTTAGTAGTGATAACCGCTTCATCAGCGAAATAGAGTGCCATCAATGCACCCGTTTCGATACCTGCAGGGGAATCACAAACGATAAATTCGAAGTCCATATTTTTTAGGTCTTCAAGCACTTTCGCCACGCCTTCGCGGGTGAGTGCGTCTTTATCGCGAGTTTGTGATGCCGGGAGAATATAGAGTTGCTCGGTACGTTTATCTCTGATTAACGCCTGATTTAATGTGGCGTCACCTTGAATAACGTTAACGAAATCGTAGACCACACGACGCTCGCAGCCCATGATCAAGTCAAGGTTACGTAAGCCGATATCAAAATCAATTACGACGGTTTTTCTTCCCTTCTGGGCCAAACCCGTAGCGATGGCCGCGCTGGACGTGGTCTTACCGACGCCCCCTTTACCCGATGTAACAACAATAATGCGTGCCATAAAGGAATTCCTTGTTAAAAGGGCTTAATTTAAAGGTTGAACGGAGAGCGCTCCACTGGCCAAACTCAGGCGGGCCGCTTTCCCATAATAATCGGCCGGTATTTGTTCACTCAGCCAGTATTCACCCGCTATTGAGACCAGCTCAGCAGCAAGATTTGTACAGAATATTTGTGCATCACGATCGCCGCTGGCACCCGCCAGGGCGCGGCCACGCATCATGCCGTAAACATGAATATTACCATCAGCTATAAGTTCTGCACCGGCACTGACGTGATTGGTGATAATCAAATCACAGTTTGGTGCATAAATGCGCTGACCAGAACGAACTGGGGCATTAATTAAACGTGTTTTTGTGACCGAATTAACAATTGGTTCGGCAGGTGCTGCAACTTCAACGAGCTCGACCTTAGCTCGTGAATTTTTTTCTTTCCCTTCTGTCAGAAGTGGCAAGCCGGCGCGCTCAATTTCTTTCTTCAACGCTTCGTTCTTACAGCCACTAATCCCGACAACTCTCAAACCGGAAGAGACTACGGCTTGCTGGATTTTTTTCCAGTCAACTGAACCATCGAGACTGGCAACATTCACCACCACCGGTGCATTTTTCAGAAAAGCTGGAGCCTGGGAAACTTTTTCCTGAAGGGCCTGGAGGATCACCTCGGGTTGTGAATCATGTAAATGAAGCACTGATAAGGTAAAACTGCTGCCTTTTAACTCGATTGGCGTGTTTGACATCCTGGCCTTACTCAATTCAGTTTCAATCCCCACTCGTGTGGGACGATATTCCGAAGTACATCTGGCATGTTATAGTCACAGGTATATTCAGGCAAGCCACCATCTGGCGAAAATAGAGTAAAAAAAATGTTTTGTGTGATCTACAGAAGTAGCAAGCGTGACCAGACATATCTTTATGTCGAAAAAAAAGACGATTTCTCTCG
>DATERH010000136.1:0-5565 GCA_035271785.1 Buttiauxella sp. | reverse complement strand
TGCTGATCCCAAAGCGTCGACCCTTCACCACGTACCGGAATAAAAGAAGCTGGGGCATAAACGGGCATCATCCATTCGTCGAAATTCTGGCGGGTAATTGACTGCGACATAGCGACCTCTTCCGGTAAATAAAAAGTTATTTATATGTTAAATAATTGAGTGTTTGCGCTGTAAATGTAGATTGCACGCTTCGTGCCAGCCAGCGGAAAAAATGCATACCGGAGAGGTGTGGTTGTTAAATCAATGAGTTACAAATTCACTTCATTCACATAAACTGAATAAATAGTGCATAGTTTTACGGTGGCGTATGGATCGCCGCACGAAAACAAGAAATATTATGCACTGGTAAAATTTAATACTGGATTTGTGATCGATGCCGGGATTTGCACGGCATTCACGCTCTAAAACGGTGCAGCATGGCATATTTTGGTGCAGATTTTGCTCTGTCACATTCACTGATGCTGCCTATAGCAGCGTAAACAGCACATTGACGCTTTTTCTGCTACCATCCTGCAACATTGTTAAGTAACCACGGCAGCGACTTATGAAATTCGTCTCTTTTAATATCAACGGCCTGCGCGCCCGTCCCCATCAGCTTGAAGCCATTGTTGAACAGCATCAGCCCGACGTTATCGGCTTGCAGGAAACAAAAGTCCATGACGACATGTTCCCGCTCGAGGATGTCGCGAAGCTGGGCTACAACGTCTTTTATCATGGTCAAAAAGGCCATTACGGTGTGGCGTTATTAACCAAAGAGACGCCAATTTCAGTCCGTCGTGGTTTCCCCGGTGACGATGAAGAAGCACAGCGCCGCATCATCATGGCTGAAATCCCTTCGCCATTAGGTAATCTGACGGTGATCAACGGTTACTTCCCGCAAGGTGAAAGCCGCGACCACCCGACCAAATTCCCGGCAAAAGCGAAGTTTTATCAGGATTTGCAAAACTTCCTCGACAGCGACCTGAAGAAAGACAACCCGGTGTTGATTATGGGGGATGTGAATATCAGTCCAACTGACCTGGATATCGGCATTGGTGATGAGAACCGCAAGCGCTGGTTGCGCACCGGTAAGTGCTCTTTCCTGCCAGAAGAACGTGAATGGATGGACCGCCTGATTAAATGGGGTCTGGTGGACACCTTCCGCCACGCCAACCCAGAAGCACAAGACAAGTTCTCGTGGTTTGACTACCGTTCAAAAGGCTTTGATGACAACCGTGGGCTGCGCATCGACCTGCTGCTGGCAAGCCATCCTTTGGCTGAGCGCTGTGTCGCAACCGGTATTGATTACGATATTCGCAGTATGGAAAAGCCTTCTGACCACGCGCCGGTTTGGGCTGAGTTTAAGTTGTAAGGATATACACCACATCCCATGCGTAAGTTACTGTTTGCCACGCTGGTTGTGGTTTTCGTTCTGCTAATTATCTATTTGCCGCCAGGTAGTCTGGCGGCACTACAACACTATCAAGTGCAATTTTCCTTTTGGCATCAACAGCACCCGCTACAAACGGCGGTGGTTTTCTTTCTGATTTATGTCGTGGTCACCACCCTTTCCATTCCTGGCGCGACGCTTTTAACATTATTGGCAGGCTCGCAGTTTGGACTGGTTCAGGGAACCGTTCTGGTTGCGCTGGCTGCAACCTGTGGCGCTACACTTGCGATGCTTATCAGCCGCTATCTGCTGCGTGATTGGGTACAACAGCGCTTCGCCGGCCCCATGTCGGCGATGAATAGCGGAATGGAACGCGAAGGTTTGTACTATCTTTTTGCTTTACGGCTCACCCCAGTTTTCCCGTTCTTTTTGATTAATTTGCTGATGGGCCTGACGTCCGTCAAAACGCTGTACTATTTTGCCGTTAGCCTTGTCGGGATGCTGCCTGCGATTGTGGTCTATCTCAATGCAGGACGTGAGTTGAGCAAGCTTCGTACCCTTAGCGATATTCTTTCGCCCGGCATGATTGTGATGTTTATTTTGCTGGGCTTGTTGCCGCTGGTGTCACGACGCATTGCAGAACGATTTCGCACACATTAATTCATTAAGGAATTCACCTTGCGCGGCTTTATTTGCCTGGTTTACACCCTTTTATTCTCGCTATCCTTGAGCGTGAGTTCTTTTGCGGGCACCACTGACTGGCAAACATTACGCCAGCAGGCAAAAGGTCAGACCGTTTATTTCAACGTCTGGGGAGGCGACCCGGCGGTAAACAGTTATCTCGACTGGGTCGCGGGTGAAATGAAGCAGCACTATGGTGTAACGGTCAACGTGGTACGCCTGGCTGATGCAGCCGACGCGGTAAAACGCATTCAGAGCGAATACAGCGCCGGGCGCAAAGATAACGGTTCGGTCGACTTGTTGTGGGTCAACGGTGAAAACTTCCATACCCTGAAACAAGCAGGATTGCTAAAAGAAGGCTGGGCATGGGCGTTGCCGAATTGGCGCTACGTCGACCAGAAAAAACCGGTGCGTGAAGATTTCTCACAACCGACTGAGGGTGCCGAAGCGCCGTGGGGCAGCGCACAGCTGATGTTTATCGGCAACGCGCAATCGGGCATGGTTCTCCCGCATAGCACCTCGGAACTGTTGACGTTTGCCAACGCGCATCCGGGTAAACTGAGCTACCCTCGCCCACCTGATTTCACCGGCACGGCGTTTATCGAACAGTTGTTGATTGTGTTAACGGGACACCCGGAAGCATTACGTCAACCGCCCACTTCGGCAAGCTTTCAGCAGGTTACGGCCCCCCTGTGGGTTTATCTGGACCAGCTGCACCCGCTATTGTGGCGCGAAGGCAAAACCTTCCCCACCACACCTGCCCGGATGGACCGCATGCTGGCTGAGGGCGAGTTGTTACTCTCGATGACCTTTAATCCCGCGCATGTTGATAATCTTATCGGCCGCAAACAACTGCCCGCAACTGCGCAAGCCTTCGGCTTTGAACAAGGCATGTTGGGCAATGTCCATTTTGTGACGATTCCTGCCAATGCACGCGCCCAGGCTGGCGCACAAGTGCTGGCAAATTTCCTGATGTCACCGCAAGCCCAAATCCGTAAAGCTAATCCCGCAATTTGGGGCGACACCACCATTCTGGATAGCGCAATGCTGCCGCCGTCTTTAAGCAAGCAACTTATTGCCCAAAAACCTGCCCATCTGCAAACGGTGCCATATCTGGCAGAGCCGCATGCCGCCTGGGTTAATGCGCTGGAAAAAGAGTGGTTACAGCGCTACGGAGCCAGATGAACCCTCGCATGCTGCCCCGTATTTTAGCGTGGCTTGCGGTGGGGGGTATTTTTGCGCCGTTACTGCCAGGTTTAGTGATGATGGCCACACCCGCAATGGCTCCAGAAATCTGGCATGCGCTGTGGGCTGACAACCAGTGGCAAGCTGCTCTGCGTGCGACGCTAAACTCAACGATGATTAGCGTCGCGGGTTCGCAGGCATTGTGCTTGGTCATGCTTTGTGGCCTGTGGCCAGGGGCTCGCTGGCAGCGTTATGCCTCACAACTACCCTTATTATTGGCCTTACCCCACGTCGCCTTTGCCAGCGGTTTTTTGTTCTTGTTTGCCGATAACGGCTGGCTGGCACGATGGTGTGGCGCATCTTTTCATCTCGATGAAAATGGCATCGGTCTGGGTATTTTACTGGCACTCAAAGAGAGCTGGTTTTTACTCTGGATAGCCAGTACGCAGCTTAATTATCGGACCCTTTCTCAACAACTCACTGTGGCGCAAAGCCTGGGCTATGGCCCGCTGCAAAGCCGCATTCGTGTGCTGGTTCCACAATTGTTGCCGCGCCTGAAATGGGCGTTATTAGCGGTGGTGGCCTACAGCCTGTCAGTGGTGGATGTGGCGATTATTCTCGGCCCGGCAAATCCGCCGACGCTTGCGGTGCTGGCCTGGAGCGGGTTAAACGATGCCGACCCGCAACGCGTAGCGATGGGGATGTTAACCTCGCTGATATTAGTCGGCTTGTTAGGGGTATTTATCACGATCGGTTGGTGTTTATGGCGATTGTTGAGTCGCGCTTTGGGGTGTTTTTCCGGTCGTCGGCATCATTTCAACATCCAGCCACTGGCATCGGGTTTAGGCCTTATCATGACGGCAACCGGCGTCGCGGCGATGGCGATGCTGGCGCTGTGGTCATTCGCCGATGGCTGGTTTTACCCAGCTATTTTGCCGGAAGCTTACGCATTCTCTGGATGGCAAACCGCAGAATTTACCCCATTGGTCACCACACTGTTATTGGCGCTGGCGAGTAGTTTGGCTGGCTTGTTGGTCGTTGTTGCGTGGCTCGAAGGTGGCAATTCCCGTTTTGATTTGTGGCTTGCACTGCCGCTGTTTTTGCCTGCCTTACCGTTGGTTGCAGGGCAATACCGAATACTGCTGATTGTGCAACAAGACGGCGGCTGGCTCGGCGTTATCTGGAGCCATTTATTGTGGGTTGTGCCCTATATGCTGTTGGTGGCGCGCCCTGCATGGCAGCAGTTAGATCCCCGTCTGGTGATTACCGCCCGTTCTTTTGGCTGGTCATCGTGGAAAATTTTATGCTGGGTTAAATTGCCGCTGCTGGCACGCCCAATGCTGGCAGCGCTCGCGGTTGGGTTTTCGGTCAGTATCGCGCAGTATTTACCGACGCTTTACGCCGGGGCTGGGCGTTTTACCACAGTCACCACCGAAACCGTGGCGCTGAGCAGCGGTGGCGACCCACAGCAGCAGGCGATTCAGGCGTTGTTGCAGATGCTACTACCGTCCATCATGTTTATTATCACGCTTCAGCTCAGCCGCCTGATCGGGCGTTATCGACAAGGATTACGCTAATGCTGTGTGTTCAGGATTGTTCTATAGCCACTGCTTCACGCGCGCTTATCCACGCGATGAATTTCACTGTTACCCCCGGTGAAGTGCTCACGCTGATGGGGCCATCGGGTGCCGGGAAATCCACTTTTTTAAGTTGGATGATTGGCGCGTTGCCCGCTGAGTTTACCGTGACCGGCGAGTTGTGGCTTAACCAGCAACGCCGCGATACGCTACCTACCGAGCGACGAAATATCGGCATTCTGTTTCAGGATGCACTGTTGTTTGACCATCTTAACGTGGGGCAAAATCTGTCAATGGCGCTTCCTGCAACCATTAAAGATCGCGAACAACGGGCGCAACACGTGGCGCAGGCGCTGGAAAGTGCGCAGTTAGCGGGTTTTTCCCACCGCGACCCGGCGACATTATCCGGAGGCGAACGCGCTCGTATCAGTGTATTGCGGGCGCTGCTGGCAAAACCCGAGGCGTTATTGCTCGACGAACCTTTCTCGCGTTTGGATCAAACCTTGCGCGAGCAATTTCGCCAGTTTGTCTGGCAACAGATTGAGCGGCAGGCCATTCCAGTGGTGCTGGTCACGCACGATCCGCAGGATATTCCCACAGGCGGGAACATTCTTACGCTCTAGGTTGAATATGCGGTAACGCAAAGAAATATGTGGATGATTGAAGCAATATAACGGCTCTATTTTCTCCATTCAGGTTATAAGATGAAACGTGTTTCTCAACTAACCGCCGCCTTGATGCTATCTGGGTTGG
>DATERH010000135.1:0-17004 GCA_035271785.1 Buttiauxella sp. | reverse complement strand
AGTTGCAGTGTTTCAATGCCATAATCGGCGGCTAACAGGTAACCCTCAGAGAATGCGGTATTTGTATTCATTTTGCGCAAGGCGAAGGATTATTTTTATGAAGCTCAAGACTACCCTTCTGGCGTCAGCACTGATTTCCCTAACAACGCTGTCTGCTCAGGCAGCAACGGAACTGACTCCAGATCAAGCAGCTGCTCTTAAACCTTTTGATCGCATTACCATCACGGGCCGTTTTAACTCGATTGGTGAAGCCGTGAAGTCTGTTTCTAAACGTGCGGATAATATGGGTGCGGCATCTTTTTACGTATTGGACACTAACGATACCGGCAGCAGCGGTAACTGGCGCGTAATTGCAGACGTGTATCATGATGATGCCCCTAAAGCTGAGAAAAAGAATTACCGCGTAATGAATGGTGTTACCGAATTACCGAAAGACCAAGCATATGCTCTTGAACCATTCGATACCGTGACAATCCAGGGCTTTTATCGCAGTCAGCCTGAAGTTAACGATGCCATTACACGTGTCGCTAAAGAAAAAGGCGCGGACTCGTTCTTTATCGTTCGTCAAATCGATGCCAACTCAGGTGGCAACCAGCGTATTACCGCGTTCATCTATAAAAAAGATGCCAAGAAACGTGTGCTGCAAAGCCCTGATGCAATTCCTGCCAACTCCGAAGCTGGTAAAGCTGCTCTGGCTGCAGGCGGTGCAGCAGCAGCTGCCGTTGAGATCCCAGGCGTTGCAACAACCAGCACCCCTACTTCGGATATCGGTCGTTTCTTCGAAACACAAACCACAACAGGCGGTCGTTACACTGTAACGCTACCAGATGGGACAAAAATTGAAGAAGTGAATAAAACAACTGCCGCGCAAATGATTCCATTTGATAGCGTGAAGTTCACAGGTCACTACAGCAGCAGCACAGAGGTTTCTTACCAGGTGGCTAAACGTGCCGCCAAGAAAGGTG
The DNA here is from genome assembly GCA_035271785.1 of Buttiauxella sp. GTDB lineage: Bacteria > Pseudomonadota > Gammaproteobacteria > Enterobacterales > Enterobacteriaceae > Buttiauxella. Next base: position 16,039 of record DATERH010000135.1, on the reverse strand, counting down.
CGAAGTACTACCACATTACCCGTCAATGGGAAGAACGTGGTGGTAACATGACCATTAGCGCTGATTTGTATAAGTAAGTTGTAACCCCGTTACTCCATCTAAAAGGGCACCTTGTGCCCTTTTTTTTATTTCACCGAGTATTTTGTGGCTCATGTCATTGCAAGCAGCTCTTACACTCCGTAAAATCCCGCGCCTTAGTGTTACCCACCACTTTTATGCAAAAAAGCATAATAATTATTCTGCCTCTAATTTGAATTTTACAGGACTGCAATGGAAAAGAAGCTTGGCCTCGCCGCATTAACGGCATTGGTTTTGAGTTCAATGCTCGGTGCTGGTGTATTTAGCCTGCCACAAAACATGGCGAGTGTGGCGAGTCCGGCAGCATTGCTGATCGGTTGGGTCATTACAGGGGTTGGCATTTTACTGCTGGCTCTGGCCATGGTGATGTTAACCCGTTTGCGTCCTGACCTTGATGGCGGGATCTTCACTTATGCACGCGAAGGTTTTGGTGAGCTGATCGGTTTCTTTTCGGCATGGGGTTACTGGCTTTGTGCGGTCATCGCCAACGTTTCCTATTTGGTTATCGTTTTCTCGGCACTGAGTTTCTTCACTGATACACCAGAATTGCGCCTGTTTGGTGATGGCAATACCTGGCAGTCAATTATCGGGGCATCCGTCTTGCTGTGGATGGTGCACTTCCTGGTGCTGCGTGGCGTACAAACTGCAGCCAGCATTAATCTGGTCGCCACACTTGCGAAACTGCTGCCATTAGGTTTGTTTGTTGTGCTGGCGGCGATGGCCTTCAAACTCTCAACTTTTAGTCTTGATTTCAGCGGGATTGCGCTTGGCGTTCCGGTTTGGGAACAGGTCAAAAACACCATGCTTATTACCCTGTGGGTATTTATTGGTGTTGAAGGGGCTGTCGTAGTTTCCGCGCGTGCGCGCAATAAAAATGATGTTGGCCGCGCCACATTGCTGGCGGTGATTGCCGCATTAGGCGTTTATCTACTGGTAACATTACTTTCTCTGGGTGTTATTGCACGCCCGGAACTCGCCGGAATGCGCAACCCATCCATGGCTGGTTTGATGGTTGAAATGATGGGGCCTTGGGGTGAAATTATTATCGCCGCCGGGCTGATTGTTTCAGTGTGCGGTGCGTATTTAAGCTGGACGATTATGGCGGCTGAAGTACCGTTCCTGGCCGCGACTCACAAAGCTTTTCCAAAGATTTTTGCGCGTCAAAACAAAAACAATGCACCCTCGGCATCCCTGTGGCTCACCAATATCGGCGTACAAATTTGCCTGGTGTTGATTTGGTTGACGGGTTCGGATTACAACACGTTGTTAACCATTGCTTCAGAAATGATTCTGGTGCCCTATTTCCTGGTCGGTGCCTATTTGCTGAAAATCTCCACCCGCCCGTTGCATAAGGCAATTGGCCTTGGTGCCTGTATTTATGGTTTATGGCTGCTTTACGCGTCAGGCCCAATGCATTTACTGCTTTCAGTGGTACTGTATGCGCCGGGTTTATTAGTCTTTATGTACACTCGCAGCACTCACACCCATGACATTACGCTGAATTTTAAAGAAAAATCGGTAATCGTCTTGATGCTGGTGGCTGCATTTCCGGCAACGTGGATGTTGGTGAAATAACTCACTTCGTCGCAACAAAATGGGTCAGATAATAAGGAGCCGCCAATGGGGATAACAACTTGCACACGTCCAATTTTGATTACCGGAGCGGGTAAACGAATTGGCCTGGCAATAGCTCGACATTTTCTGGCCCAACAGCAGCCGGTAATTATCAGCTACCGCACACGTTATGCGGCGGTAGATGAGCTTGAGCAAGCCGGTGCGATTTGTTTGTTCGGGGACTTCTCAACCAATGACGGCATTGAGCAATTTGCTGATGCCGTTAAGCAACAATGCAGTGGCCTGCGCGCCATTTTGCATAATGCCAGCGCCTGGATTGAGGAGTCATCCAATTCAACGCTCGCCGAGACTCTGACGGCGATGCTCCAGATCCACGTTCATGCCCCGTATTTGCTCAATCATCTCCTTGAACCTTTGCTAATCGGGCATGGCCATGCCAGTGCCGACATCATTCATTTTACCGATTACGTTGTTGAACGTGGAAGCGACAAGCATATTGCCTATGCCGCCAGTAAAGCCGCACTGGATAATCTGACGCGTTCATTTGCCCGTAAGTTGGCACCTGTTGTTAAAGTGAATGCGATAGCACCTGCGATGATTATGTTCAATGAAGATGACGATGCTCAATATCGTCAAAAGGCCCTCACCAAATCGCTGATGAGAATCGTACCTGGTGAACAAGAGATTATTGCCCTGGTCGATTATCTGCTCAGTAGCCATTACGTCACTGGCCGAACACATGCCGTTGATGGAGGCCGCCCACTTAGGTGAGTCTGTTTACCCTCTATATATGGTGTTACCACCTGAATCAGGGTATGTTTTCCTTTTGATTTAATGTGCTGGCCATGAACAAAATCGTATATGTAGAAGACGATCCTGAAGTAGGTGCGTTAATTGCCGCTTACCTCGGCAAACATGACATTGACGTTATTGTCGAAAGCCGTGGTGATTGCGCCGAAGCGACAATTGCGCAACAACAACCTGATCTCGTGCTGCTGGATGTGATGCTACCAGGCAAAGACGGCATGACGTTGTGCCGCGATTTACGCCCTCAGTGGGATGGCCCGATTGTCTTACTAACCTCCCTCGACAGCGATATGAACCATATTTTGTCGCTAGAAATGGGAGCAAACGATTATATTCTTAAAACTACCCCACCAGCCGTTCTGTTAGCCCGTCTACGTCTTCATCTGCGCCAGCGCGTATCTGCACAACATACATTCGAGAACAACACTAATACGCTTAAAGCTCACAAAGCGATGCGCTTTGGTACGTTGTGTATCGATCCGGTAAATCGCCAGGTGATACTGGGTAGTGAAAATATTACGCTCTCAACGGCAGATTTCGATTTACTGTGGGAACTGGCTACTCATGCGGGGCAAATCATGGACCGTGATGCCCTGCTTAAGAACCTGCGCGGCGTGACTTATGATGGCTTAGATCGCAGCGTCGATGTCGCGATTTCCCGCTTGAGAAAGAAACTCTACGATAGCGCCACTGAACCATTCAGAATTAAAACCGTACGCAATAAAGGCTATCTGTTTGCCCCACACGCCTGGGAAAGTGAAGCCTGATGAAAAAGCTGTTCATTCAGTTTTATCTCTTGCTGTTCGTCTGCTTCCTGGTGATGACCATGCTGGTTGGGCTGGTGTACAAATTCACCGCAGAGCGTGCGGGCCGTCAGTCGCTGGATGATTTAATGAAGAGTTCGCTGTATTTGATGCGCAGCGAGTTACGAGAAATCCCACCTCGCGACTGGAACCGCACCATCAAAGACCTCGATCTTAACTTATCCTTTAAGCTGCACATTGAGCCAATGGACAAGTTCAAGCTCGATGAAATGACCATGCATCATCTGCGAGCAGGTGAAATTGTCGCCCTCGACGACGAATACACTTTTATTCAGCGTATTCCCCGCAGCCATTATGTTCTTGCCGTCGGCCCCATTCCCTATCTCTTTTTCTTGCATCAAATGCGATTGTTGGATGTCGCACTGATGGCATTCATTGCCATCTCGCTAGCCTTCCCAGTCTTTATTTGGATGCGTCCGCACTGGAAGGACATGCTGAAACTGGAAATGGCGTCACAAAGATTGGGTAACGGGCATCTGGATGAGCGCATCCATTTTGATAGCGCTTCAAGTTTTGAGCGGTTAGGTGTCGCATTCAACCAGATGGCCGACAGCATCAACGCACAAATTGCCAGTAAGAAGCTGCTGATTGACGGAATTGCTCATGAGCTACGAACGCCACTGGTGCGTCTGCGTTATCGCCTTGAGATGAGTGACAACCTGACGGAAGCTGAATCACTGGCGCTAAACCGTGATATTGGTCAGTTGGAAGCGCTGATTGAAGAGCTGCTGACATACGCTCGCCTTGACCGCCCGCAAACAGAGTTGCAACTGGCCAGTGTGGATGTCCCGCACTGGCTAGATGAACATATCGCTGATGTCAGAATCATTCATCCTCAACTCGAGATCCTGCTGGAAACCCCACCAGACGGGGATTTTGGCTTGATTGATCTGCGCTTAATGGAGCGAGTGACCGATAATCTGGTCAATAACGCGCTGCGCTACAGTAAAGAGAAGCTGCGAATCAGTCTGTGGATCGACAATAGAACCGCGATTTTGCAAGTTGAGGACGATGGTCCCGGCATTCCAGCCGAAGAGCGCGAGCGAGTTTTTGAACCGTTCGTTCGCCTCGACCCCAGCCGTGACCGCGCCACTGGCGGGTGTGGGCTTGGCCTTGCAATCGTTCATTCTGTTGCGACGGCGATGGAAGGTTCGGTAGTCGTCGATAGTGGTGCGCTGGGTGGTGCCCGCTTTCGCTTTAGCTGGCCTATCAAAACGCGATCCCCTTTAGCCCTGGCCTCCGTGACACCACGCCGCTAAAAATCTTTCTTCCCCTTGCTTGACCCTAACGACTCTGATGGTCAGGTTCCTCTCCCTGTGTTATAAATTCTTAAGTATGTTGTAACTAATGGGTGATGAAATGGCAAAATATGATCTGATTGAGCGCTTGAACAGCACATTTCGCGAGCTTGAGCGTGATTTGCATCAGCTCCGTGAGCAACTCGATAGTTACAGATTGTTGGTTGGACGTGTGTTCACGTTACCCACTGTGGATAAAGGGAAAGAACATAATGCGGTCACTACCATCGATGTCACTCAATGGCTGGGTCACGCGGCGCATCAAGCCGCCCAGACCCATTTCACACGATTATTTATCCAACAACAGTCGGAGAAAACCAGCAGCAAAGCCGCTGTACGCTTGCCTGGCGCTGTTTGTTATCAGGTTGATGAGATTGAACGCGGGCAAACGCTGGCTTTGATTCAGCGCATTAATCTGCGAAAACAGGAGTTCGAAAACACTGTTAGTGTGGAATCAGGTTTACCCAGCGTACAACGTTTTGAGTGGGTTCACCGTCAGCTTCCGGGGCTCATCACGCTCAACGCTTATCGCACTATCACGTTGTTGGATAACCCCACCACGCTTAATTTTGGCTGGGCGAACAAGCAAATCATCAAGAACTATTCCAGACGTGAAGTGATTGAAATACTTGAAAATAGTTTGAAGGCTAATCGCGCGGTACCACCGTATACTCGCGAGCAATGGGCCGAACAAATTGCACGAGAACTTAATGACATCAGTCACCTGTCGGATAACGTGCGCCTGAAAATCAAACGCCCCGTCAAAGTGCAACCTGTGGCACGCGCCTGGTATCAGGAGCGCAAAAAACAGGTACAGCATGCCTGCCCTTCGCCGCTGGTCGTATTGTGCAATCCTGACAACGGGGAAATACCGCCAGAAATCGGTGAACTACTGAATTATGACGCGGATAATATTCGCCACCGCTATAAGCCGGATGCACAACCGTTACGGTTGGTGATCCCGCGCCTGCATCTGTATTGCGAAGAATAGAGACAGGCGCGATAAAGCTTACTGTTTCATGCTGCCGACCATCTCTTCCGGACGCACCCAGGCATCAAATTCATCTTCGGTGAGGTAACCGAGTTTTAACGCTGATGCCTTCAAAGTCAGCCCTTCTTTATGGGCTTTCTTGGCAATTTCGGCGGCCTTGTCGTAACCGATGTGCGTGTTGAGTGCTGTCACCAACATCAGCGATTCATTGAGTAATTGCGCAATCCTATCGTGATTGGGTTCGATTCCCACCGCGCAATGCTCGTTGAAACTTTCCATACCGTCTGCCAGCAAACGTACCGATTGCAGGAAGTTATGAATCACCATCGGGCGATAAACGTTAAGTTCAAAGTTACCGGATGCGCCCCCCATATTGACCGCCACGTCGTTGCCCATCACCTGGCAACACAGCATGGTCATCGCTTCGCACTGGGTTGGGTTGACCTTTCCTGGCATAATTGAGCTGCCGGGTTCGTTTTCAGGGATGGCGATTTCACCAATCCCGCAACGCGGCCCTGAGGATAACCAACGGACATCGTTGGCAATTTTCATCAGCGATGCTGCCAGTCCTTTTAATGCCCCATGAGAATGAACCAGCGCATCACAGGTCGCCAGTGCTTCAAATTTATTTGGTGCAGTAATGAACGGTTGGCGAGTGAACTCGGCCAGTTCTTTAGCAACGCGTACCGCATATTCTGGATGGGTATTCAGCCCTGTTCCCACAGCTGTTCCGCCTAAGGCCAGCTCAGCAACGTGTGGCAAGCTGTTCTCGACATGTTTGAGATTGTGTTCAAGCATGGCTACCCAGCCGGAAATCTCCTGGCCAAGGGTTAGCGGTGTGGCATCCTGCAAATGCGTACGGCCAATTTTGACGATGTCGCGGAAAGCCTCGGCCTTGCCTTGCAACGTCGCTTTCAGCACGTTTAATTGCGGGATGAGCTGTTCGCGTACCGCAATCACCGCCGCAACGTGCATGGCTGTTGGGAAAACGTCATTTGAGCTCTGGCTCTTATTCACGTCGTCATTAGGGTGAACTTTGCGTTCCATGCCGCGAACGCCGCCAAGAATTTCACTCGCACGGTTTGCCAGCACTTCATTCATATTCATGTTGCTCTGGGTACCAGAGCCTGTTTGCCAGATAGCGAGCGGGAACTCGTCTGGATGCTTGCCCGCCAGAACTTCATCGGCTGCTTCGATAATCGCTTGACCTCGGGAGAGATCCAACAAGCCGAGGTCCATATTGACCTGCGCGGCAGCCCGCTTGGTTAACGCCAACGCCTGAGTCAATGCTGTGGGCATTTTTTCAGTGGAAATGCGGAAGTGCTCAAGTGAGCGCTGAGTTTGCGCGCCCCACAGTTTATCGGCCGGGACGTCAATTGGGCCCATTGAGTCTTTTTCACTACGAACGGCTACCATTTCTTTCTCCTTAGATTTTGAGCCCCCCCAAATGCAACTCGAATGATTTAGGGGCAAAAAAAACCGCCCTTATGGGCGGTTTGAGAGGATTATTTCACGCATCGCGTACATTGCGAGGCGTGTATTTTCTGGAAGAAGTCATTGCCCTTGTCATCAACCAGTATAAAGGCTGGGAAGTCTTCGACTTCGATTTTCCAGATAGCTTCCATTCCTAGTTCCGCGTACTCGACACAGGTCAGGCTCTTGATGCTTTGTTGCGCCAGAACCGCCGCCGGGCCGCCGATACTACCAAGATAGAAACCACCGTGTTTATGGCAGGCATCGGTCACTTGTTGGCTACGATTACCTTTCGCCAGCATCACCATACTGCCGCCATTGGCTTGCAGTAGATCGACATAGGAATCCATGCGTCCTGCGGTTGTCGGCCCCAGCGAACCGGAGGCATAACCGTCTGGCGTTTTGGCCGGGCCTGCGTAATACACCGGATGATCTTTGATGTATTGCGGTAAGCCTTCACCGTTATCGATACGTTCTTTGAGTTTAGCGTGAGCGATGTCACGTGCCACTATAATCGTGCCGCTTAAAGAAAGGCGCGTAGACACAGGGTATTGCGACAACTGTTTTAAGATCTCGCTCATTGGGCGATTCAGGTAGACTTTAATCGCCTCACCTTCACCCGCCTGACGCAGTTCCTGCGGAATATATTTGCCAGGATTATGCTCCAGCTTCTCAATCCAGACACCGTCACGGTTGATTTTCGCTTTAATATTACGGTCGGCGGAGCAAGAGACGCCCATGCCTACCGGGCATGATGCCCCGTGGCGTGGCAAACGAACAACGCGGATGTCGTGGGCGAAATATTTGCCCCCAAACTGCGCACCCAGCCCAAGATTCTGCGCTTCTATCAGCAGTTCTTCTTCAAGCTGAACATCGCGGAAGGCCTGGCCATGTTCGTTACCTTCCGTTGGCAGCCCATCGTAGTATTTGGTGGAAGCCAGTTTCACCGTTTTCAGCGTGGCTTCGGCTGAAGTACCCCCAATCACAAACGCAACATGGTACGGCGGGCATGCAGCCGTACCGAGGCTGCGCATTTTATCGACCAGGTAATCCTTCAGGCGACCAGGACTCAGCAGCGCCTTCGTTTCCTGATACAGATAGGTTTTGTTAGCTGAACCGCCGCCTTTGGCGATGCAGAGGAATTTATATTCGTCACCATCGACACTGTACAAGTCGATTTGCGCTGGCAGGTTGGTGCCAGTATTCACCTCTTTGTACATATCCAGCGCCGCGTTTTGCGAGTAGCGCAGGTTATCTTCAATAAAGGTGTTGTAGACGCCGCGAGATAGCGCTTCTTCATCGCCACCGCCGGTCCAGACTCGTTGGCCTTTTTTACCCATGATTATCGCCGTGCCGGTATCCTGGCAGGTTGGCAAAATGCCTTTCGCCGCGATTTCGGAGTTACGCAGGAATTGCAGCGCGACGTACTTATCGTTTTCGCTGGCTTCAGGGTCGTCGAGGATATCGGCCACTTGCTTTTGATGAGCCGGACGCAGCATAAACGAGGCATCGTGGAAGGCGTGTTGGGTCAGTAATGTGAGGGCTTTGGGGTCAACTTTTAGGACTTCCTGCCCTTCGAATTCTGACACTGAAACATAATCACTGCTGAGCAGATAGTATTCAGTTTCGTCTTTTTTTAACGGGAACGGCTCTTGATAATGAAAGGCTTTATTCGACATTGTTCTCTCACTTACGACATCAATAATTATCGTTTTGATCCTTAGACCCTTTAGATTTCAAGCTGCAGCCAGCATCCCTGCGGTTTGAAAGATAACGGGTATAAGATGGTACACAAATTTTTAACAAAAACTGAGACTAATACGACTTTTTGATCCCCTGGTTACTTCATCTCAGATAATTGGTTTAATAGCCGGAACTTTATTTACATTACTACAGGGCTTGATAATGCAAAAACTCATCAACTCAGTGCAAAATTATGCATGGGGAAGTAAAACTGCGTTAACGGAACTTTATGGCGTGCAAAATCCTGAAAATCTGCCGATGGCAGAACTCTGGATGGGTGCTCACCCGAAAAGCAGCTCAAAAATTATTGAAAATGGTCAGCCGCGTGCACTGCGCGATGTGATTGATGCTAACAAACCCGCACTATTAGGCAAGGCCGTTGCAGAACGATTTGGTGAGTTGCCGTTTCTCTTCAAAGTGCTGTGCGCCGATCAACCCCTGTCCATTCAGGTTCACCCTAACAAAAAAGCGTCAGAAATAGGCTTCGCCAAAGAGAATGCAGCAGGCATCCCATTGGATGCTGCCGAGCGTAACTACAAAGATCCGAACCACAAACCAGAACTCGTATTTGCATTAACACCGTTCCTTGCCATGAACGCGTTCCGCGAATTTGCCGATATTGTTTCACTGCTACAACCCGTTTCAGGCGCGCATCCGGCCATCGCTCACTTCTTGCAAGAGCCTGACGCTGAAAGTCTGTCACAGCTTTTTGCCAGTTTGCTAAACATGAAAGGTGATGAAAAATCCCTTGCGTTGGGCGTATTGAAAGCCGCGCTGAACAACCAACAGGGTGAACCGTGGGAAACCATTCGTGTTATCTCTGAGTTCTACCCGGACGACAGCGGTTTGTTCTCACCACTGCTGTTAAATGTGGTGAAACTGCAGCCGGGTGAAGCGATGTTCCTGTTCGCAGAAACACCGCATGCTTACCTGCAAGGTGTGGCGCTGGAAGTAATGGCGAACTCCGATAACGTGTTGCGTGCGGGCCTGACGCCAAAATACATCGACATTCCAGAGCTGGTCGCAAACGTGAAGTTTGAGCCAAAACCTGCTGCTGAATTGCTGACACAACCTGTAAAACTGACTGCCGAGTTGGACTTCCCTATTCCGGTTGATGATTTTGCATTCTCTTTGCATGATCTCAGCGCTCAACAGACCCCACTGGCACAAACCAGTGCAGCTATTATTTTCTGCACCGAAGGTGAAGCGGTATTAAGCAAAAACCAGCAGCAACTGGTACTCAAGCCAGGTGAGTCTGCATTTATCGCAGCAGTTGAATCACCGGTTTCTATCAGCGGCGTCGGCCGTGTAGCACGCGTCTATTCTAAAATCTGAGGTATAAACCCTGAACAATTCGAGTTGCATCCCGGTGGTAAGCGAGCAAATGCCAAAGAGCTGACATGAGTAAGTGACCGGGATTTGTGGATGCAGCCTACGAAGATGCAGCTTGAAGTATTGCGGGTGTAAGCAACTTACTGATTTTTTATGGATAGATTGCTAAGCTTGACCTGACAGGTTTCTTAAATGCCTGCGGGCATTCCAATCGTCTGCCGGAGGACGACCGGCAGACGCACTTAATATGGACGATGATAGAATGAAAAAATCACTGGTTGCGGTAGGTGTTATTGTGGCTCTGGGTGTGGTGTGGACTGGCACGGCCTGGTACACCGGAAAACAGCTTGAAGGCCGCATGGCGGAGATGGTGGGTAACGCTAACACCGAATTGAACAAAATCTCGCCGGAAGCTGGTTTAACGCTAAGCTACCAGGACTATCATCGTGGTCTGTTCCACAGCTCAATGCAGCTGGTTATCAAACCAACAACGGGAAAAACCAGTACTATTCTCAAACCGGATCAAAGCATCGTATTCAATGAAACCATTGATCATGGGCCATTCCCCTTCGCACAGCTGAAAAAATTCAATCTGCTGCCTTCTATGGCATCCGTTCACACCACACTTGTGAATAATCCGACGACTAAACCTTTGTTCGATATTGCTAAAGGCCAGTCGTTTATTGATGCGCAAACACGTATCGGCTACAGCGGTGATACCTCTTCAGATATCGATTTGCTGCCACTGGACTACGTTAAAGGTGAAGAAAAAGTCGCCTTTAGTGGCGGCAAGTTTAAAGCGGATATCGAGGGCCAGGGTGACAAGATTTCCGTCAGCGGTGAAGCGCAAAGCGGCCTAGTCAATACTACTAATGAATACGACCAACACGTACAGATGACCTTCAACGGCATAAAAACCGAAGGTGAAAGCAGCCGTAGCGAATTTCTTGAGCGTATTGGGAGCCAAAAAGCGTCTATCGAGAAACTCGCTATTTCCGTCGAAGGCAAAGAGATGGCCGTGCTTGAAGGCTTTAATATCAATGCCAAATCCGAATTACAGGAAGATAAAAAGCATCTTTCCGGCCAAATCGATTACTCCCTGAACTCACTTAAAGTGCAGAACCTGGATATTGGCAGCGGCAAATTGACAATCAAAATCGGTAATCTCGATGGTGCTGCGGTTCACGAACTGAGCCAGAAGTACAATGCTGAGTCGCAAAAACTGCTGGCTGACCCAGCAACCGCGCTGCATCCAGAAGTTTATCAGCAAAAAATGGTCGAACTATTTGCCGCTAACCTGCCACTGCTGTTGAAAGGTAATCCCGTGGTTACCGTGGCACCGTTAAGCTGGAAGAATGCAAAAGGTGAAAGTAGCTTTAACCTTTCGCTGTTCCTGAAAGACCCGGCACTGACCACCACCGAGCCAACAACACCGGAAGAACATCTTAACCGCGTGGTGAAATCGCTGGATAGCAAACTGGTTATCCCGGTGGATATGGCAACAGCGTTTATGACCCAAATTGCACAGCTTGAAGGTTACCAACCAGCCGAAGCCGCTAAACTTGCCGACCAGCAAGTCAAAGGACTCGCAGCGATGGGGCAAATGTTCCGCGTAACCACAATGGATGACAATAAGGTGGTTTCCAGCCTGCAATACGCAAATGGCCAGGTGACACTGAACGGGCAAAAAATGCCGCTAAGTGACCTGATCGGTATGTTTGGTATGCCAGGTTTAGACGACTCTGCCGCTCCAGCACCTGAACTGGAAGCGCCGGCCATTCCAGCGCTGCCGCAGCAGTAAAATTTAGTTTTTATATTTGTTAGAGCCTCCTTCGGGACAACGCCGTTAGTTTAAGACCACGATACCCGGGGCGACCACCGGGTTTGGCGTCCCTCCGGGAACCAAATCCTGGCGGTTCCCCTAATTCATTGGCTTAAATGAACGGCGTTATTCTTCGGGAGGCTTTTTCGTTTATCACATCCACATCGTTTGCTGACCACCGGGCATCGGGTGAGGCAGCACTTTCTTCAACACGCACCACCATCGTGACCAGTTTGCACGGGGCGGCATGCAAGCGTACCCAGGGTTCCTGCCTTGCCGATAGTAGCCTCCGATTCATGAGGGACCATGAGGTGGTGGCGAGCTAAGGGCATAGGCTGGAGGAAGACACATAATCAAGGTAAATGTAAAACATCCTGACATTCAGTGCGGCAATCAGTACCATACATACCAAAGGGACATATGATGAGTACTGAGACTAATTGAATGCTGAATAAAACGGAATTGAAAATCCATTTAAAGGAATGCTTACAACAAGAAGTTGCAATGAATACTAAAACATTTTCGTGGTTTAGTATTACGCATAAGGCATTCAAATGCCCCGAAAGAAGATTCAACTTTTGGTGGAGAATTGCTTCCTATTTATATAAATCAGGGGGGGCATTCAGGATGCAGATAGCACGCAAAATTAACAGAAAACTCATTCAGAAATATAATACAGAGATTCAGCTTTCCGCGGTGATTGGCCCTGGTTTGGTTGTCACCCACTATTTATCCGTTGTTATCAATGGATGTGCCATTATTGGAAGTAACTTTAAAATACGTCAAAACACTACAATTGGACTTGGAGGGAATTCAAAAAAGGAAGTCACAAAACCAAAGATTATTATAGGTGACAACGTTGAGATAGGCGCTAACACGTGCATCATAGGAAATGCTCTTACCATTGGAAATAACGTTACAATTGGTGCTATGTCGTTTATAAACAAAAACATTCCAGATAACGCAGTTGCGTATTCAGAGAAGTCACTCAAGTTGAGAATAAAGTGAGGGTTCATCCTCACAAATTAAAATAATGTGGGTCATTGAATATCCTCCGGCTGAATTCATCCGGAGCCTCAGGAAAGACGAAGATCTCTCGTCTTGTGCTGAACTGATTTTGGGCAAGAGTCAGAGTTAACTCGAAGCAGTAGCCGCTCGACCTTGACTGAGGTGCTTACCTTTAATGATATTTAGCTTTTCCGCACCACCAATCTTGCGGCCATTATCTGGCTGCGAACGTCTTCGTTGTCGTCTTGTAAGCGTTTAAGGATCCGTTGTCCGGCGCTGCGGCCGATTTCACGCGCAGGCGTCGATACCCAGGTTAACGGTAAATCATCGAGCTCATCGTCCATCACCTCGGCGAACGCGGCCAGCGCTACGTGTTGGTCGAAATAACTGTCGATGCTTCCCTCACCACATTGTCGCCCAGCGCGCAATAAACCAAACCACGCCCCCATTGCGACTGTGCTGTTGTGGCAAAGCACGGCGGTGATCGTCGGATTATGTTGCAAAAGCGTAGTTATCGCATCGGCTGCCTTCTTCTGGCTCGCTTCGCATTCGATTATCCACTCGCTATGAAAAGGCAAACCGTATTTCGACAAGGTTGCGCAATAGCCGCCGACACGCTCGGCACGCGTTAATGAAGAACCATCCCCCCCCAGCCAGGCGATGCGCTGATGGCCACGTTTGATCAGATGTTCAGTCACCAACTGCGAGGCCTGCATGTTGTCCGGCCTGATAATATCGGCATCGTCGAGGTAACTGGCGCGGGAGACAAAGACCAACGGCAGGTTTTTCTGTTCGGCAATGGTACGCATATCTGCGCCCTGTCCTGCCGCACCTGCAACAATAATGCCGTCCACACCTTGTGAAACCAGTGTCTCAAAGCAACGCTGCATATGCTGACCCTGAGCCCCACTTTGCGTCAGGAATAGCAGTTTCCCCTGCTTTTCCAGCTCGTCAGTCAGCCCCGCGGTAAGCTCGGCATAGAACGGATTACACAGATCGCGCACGATCAAACCAATAACGCCACTCTGTCCGCCGCGCAAAGAGACGGCTTGCCGGTTGCGCACGAATCCCAGTTTTTCGATGGCTTCATTTACACGCAGCCCGGTCGCCGGTGAGATGCGCCCTTTGCCACTGAGCACCAGAGAAACCGTGGTAACAGAAACCCCTGCGGCCTCTGCAACTTCATTAATTGTTATTTTCTTCTCTTGAGCTGTCATCAGCGAGACGAAACCTCCATGAAACTACACCCGTCATACTTTTCCATTCGCCACTTTACTGGTGACGCACATCGGTGATGCATTCACCCGTCAGCTTAATGCAACTCGACCTATTTAGGATGTAAATATTCTTGATAAAACGTTTAACCTCAATATGCATATTAGGCACTGTACTGAGCTTTTGAACTGTGACATAGAACGCAATAAATAGAGGTAAAACGTTTTATCATCCGCTTCGTTTTGTACCTCACCTCATTTATCAACCAAGGTTAAGGAGTCGTTATGGCGGCTAATACACCACAAAAAATTACGCTTTGGGAATTTTTTCAAAACCTTGGCAAAACTTTTATGTTGCCAGTGGCATTGCTGTCGTTCTGCGGCATCATGCTCGGTATCGGCAGTTCGCTAAGCAGCCACGATGTAGTGACGCTATTACCGGTATTAGGAAATCCCATTTTACAACTCATCTTCACCTGGATGGGGAAAGTGGGCTCGTTTGCTTTTAGCTTCTTACCGATTATGTTTTGTATCGCCATTCCTTTAGGGCTGGCGCGTGAAAATAAAGGTGTCGCTGCATTTGCCGGTTTTGTCGGTTACGCCGTAATGAACCTGGCTGTGAACTTCTGGCTTACCGCAAAAGGCATTCTGCCTACGACAGACACCGCGATCCTGAAGGCAAACAACGTTCAAAATATCCTCGGCATTCAGTCCATTGACACCGGTATTTTGGGTGCGGTGATTGTCGGGGTAATTGTTTTCCTGCTACACGAACGTTTCCACAATGTCCGCCTGCCGGATGCACTGGCGTTCTTTGGTGGCACTCGTTTTGTGCCAATCATCACGACTGTCGTGATGGGTTTGGTAGGCCTGGTTATTCCTCTTATTTGGCCGATGTTTGCTGCAGGCATTAACGCGCTGGGCAATATGATCAACAGTGCTGGTATGTTTGGGCCAATGATCTTCGGGACCGGCGAGCGTTTATTATTGCCGTTTGGTTTGCATCACATTCTGGTGGCTCTGATTCGCTTTACTGAAGCGGGCGGGACTCTGGACGTTTGCGGAAACAGTGTCAGTGGTGCATTAACCATCTTCCAGGCACAATTGAGCTGCCCGACGTCTCACGGTTTTGCACAGAGCGCAACCCGCTTCCTGTCACAAGGGAAAATGCCTGCGTTCCTTGGCGGCTTGCCGGGTGCTGCGTTGGCAATGTACCACTGTGCCCGCCCTGAAAATCGCCACAAAATTAAAGGCCTGCTGATTTCTGGTGTGATTGCATGCGTTATCGGCGGTACCACTGAACCACTGGAATTCCTGTTCCTGTTCGTGGCTCCAGTTCTGTATCTCATCCATGCTCTGCTGACCGGCCTTGGCTTTACCGTAATGGCGGTGTTGGGTGTCACTATCGGTAATACTGACGGTAACATCATCGATTTCGTGGTATTTGGTATCCTGCACGGACTGGCGACTAAGTGGTATCTGGTGCCGGTTGTGGCGGCGATTTGGTTCGCGGTTTACTACGTCATCTTCCGTTTTGCGATTACCCGTTTCAACATCAAAACTCCGGGTCGGGATGTCGAAAACGCAGTAGAAAAAGCGGTTATGGGACACGTGGGTAAATCGGGTTATAACGTGCCAGCAATCCTTGCAGCACTAGGTGGAGCCGACAATATTGTGTCACTGGATAACTGCATTACGCGTCTGCGTTTATCCGTGAACGATATGTCACGGGTGGACAGTGCCGCGTTAAAAAACTTGCGCGCCATTGGTGTGGTGCAACTTAACCAACATAATCTGCAAGTGGTGATTGGGCCGCAGGTCCAGTCGGTAAAAGATGAAATGGCGCATCTGATGCAAACCGCTCAGGCGTAAAC
>DATERH010000134.1:0-7722 GCA_035271785.1 Buttiauxella sp. | reverse complement strand
GATGAAAAGTTATCTTTCAACAATCATTCTGAGCAGTGGATTACTCACAGTCAGTGGGTGCTCAAGTGTCATGACTCATACAGGTGGGCAAGAAGGGACGTATTCTGGCACTCGCGCCAGCTACCAAATGCTGACCGACAGCGAAACAAGCTGGGGATATAAACCTTTTGTCGCGCTCGATATGCCGTTTACGGCGGTGGCAGATACGGTGTTAATACCGTGGGATATGTACCGTACCGACAAATCCCTGAAATCTAAAGTCGAAGCTAGCGAGCACGAGAATCTGGCCACCAATTCTGTGATCCCGCCAGCTCAGTGATTACAGGCCTGTTTCCGTCATAAATAGTTGACGGAATCCGTCGACATTTTGCATCCAGGCAATGTGTTTTCCATCTGGTGAAAACACCACAGCATCAGCAGAAGGCGCGTCACTCCCAGGCTGCGTAAGCGGTGTGATGGCCCCATTGTTCGCGTCAACCAACACAATCTGATTGTTCTGTACAAAACCAAGCATTTGCCCATGAGGATGCCAGTTAAATGCCGACTGAATATCCTCTGGCCCATGGGTTAACTGACGTGGCTCTCCGCCATTTGGTGAAAGCAAATACATTTGCACCACCCCCGAGTCGTCGCGCATTAAAAATGCCAGCAAACTGCCGTCCGGATTGCTGCGTACCCAATGCCGTGGCTGAGTCGCTAAACCTGGGTAACGACGCTGATGGGTAAAAGTGAGCCGCCGTTGCTGCACGTGCGCAGGTGGGGCTGGCAATGAGGTTTTCGTTCCTTCGATAGGCTCTATACCAGCCTGGAAATAAGCCTCTTTTTCATCAGGCAAATCCACGATAAACAGCTCAGGCACTTTATTGCCGCTGGCGGGAAGCGTGTCACCGATAAACACCAGCGCCCAGCGCTGCTGGCTGCCATCTGGCTTGCGATAACCTTTGTTACCCACCCAACCTTCTTCATAAGCGCGATTAATCTCGTCACTTTCAGGCTGTGGATTTGGCGTAGTGCGGCTGACCAGCACACAATAATGGCTGCCGTCATATTCACGAGGATGTTGTTTGGTTGAGGTTACCGGGCCAAATGCCAGCGCGATACCTACATTGCGCAAGTCTTTCGCTGCATCGTATTCATGCATTACGTGGTCATTATAAGTGAAGCTCAGACGCGAACCGTCAGGACTCCAGACGTGAACATGGCTCCCCCCCCTCAACGCACCTTGGGTGAATGGCGGAGTGATATCCATTGCATCAAGATTGATTGCTACACCATTTTCGACCACCACACCGCGGCGGTGATGGAAATCGTACTGCCAGTGTTCATCAGGGTTTTCCGGGCCGTGGATAAAGACATAACGTTCTGGCTGTTGTGGATTTACCGTCACCACACCGACATGCGCACCTTGTGAAGCTCGGTACACGACCTCGACGTCGCCCGTATGAACATTTACGCGTTCAATGGTTTCGCTGGTAAACGAGGCACCTGAAGGGCGCACATCAAATACCAACCATTGGCTGTCTGGTGTCCAGGTATTGATGTTAGTGAGTTGATGATGACGAGGGGCGAACGTGAGTTGTTTGGTCATGGTTTTACCCTGAGACGATGGACGCCTCAGGGTAAATCATTGGTGATGTTTATCCCACCCCTACTGATCGTTCAACACAAACTTCTCAATCGCGTACGCAACGCCATCTTCAAGGTTTGATTTCGTCACGAAATTACTGATTTCTTTCACTTTGTCGATGGCATTTTCCATCGCGACACCAATACCGGCATATTCCAGCATCGCGATGTCATTTTCCTGGTCGCCCAACGTCATGACTTCTTCTTGCTTGATGCCAAGGGACTCCGCCAACGCTTTCACACCAGTACCTTTATTGACGCGCTTATCGAGGATCTCAAGGAAATAAGGGGAGCTTTTCAGCAGCGTATAACGCTCACGTACTTCGTCTGGAATTTTGGCAATCGCTTTATCCAGAATCACCGGCTCATCAATCATCATCACTTTCAGGTACGCGCCGTTTTTATCCATATTTTCTGGCTCGCAGAACACCAGCGGGATATTGGCGATGAAAGATTCATGGACGGTGTAATAACTGATGTCGCGGTTTGCGGTGTAGAGCGTGTAGCGATCCAGCGCATGGAAGTGCGAACCTACATCCCGAGAAAGCTGTTCCAGATAACGGTAGTCATCGTAATTCAGAGCGGTTTGCGCCACGGTGCTGCCGTCACTCGCTTTCTGCACTAACGCGCCGTTGTAGGTGATGCAGTAGTCGTTCGGCTTATCCATATGCAGCTCTTTGAGATAGCTCTCAACACCTGCAAAAGGACGTCCGGTACACAAAACAACGTTGACACCACGTTCGCGGGCGCTGGCGATGGCGGCTTTAACGGCTGGAGAAATGGTGTGGTCTGGCAGCAACAATGTGCCGTCCATATCAATAGCAATGAGTTTTATAGGCATAGGATTTTCTGAGGTAATGAGTTTATCTCATGCTAACGCGATTAAGCTCGCAAAAATAGCGCTACGTTGAGGGTGAAATACGTCCGTTATTAACAAAAAACGCCACCCGTAGAGAGTGGCGTTTATACCCAAAATAATTCGAGTTGCAGAAAGGCGGCAAACACGAGAATCCCGATGAGCTTACTCAAGTAAGTGATTATTCGGGTGAGCGTGTGCAGCCAACGCATCTGCGGCTTGAAGTATGACGGGTATTAGCTAAAGAATTTATCCTTCAGCATATGGAAGCCTTTGGTCAGCAAATCCTCGTCGTGAGCGACTTCGCCTGCTGGAGATAAGGTATCGACTATTTTCGGGAATTGCTCTGCCAGCAGTTGAGACGCGCTTCCCACATCAATCCCGAGTTTCTCAGCCAGCCCGCTGATTGCTGGAGTACCCAGTACATCTTGCACTTGTTCAGGGTTAACGCTTTGATTATGCGCGCCACTCAACCATGAAGTGACAACATCCGAGTACCCTTTTTCCCGAAACTGTTCAAGTATTGCCTGAATACCGCCTTGTTCGTTTATCCACGTAAGGATGACTTTGAATTTACCTGCATCGCCACCCCCCATCATGCCAGTAACTTGATCGAATAAACCCATGACCGTGTCCTCTTGCATTCACGAAGTGTGCATTAGAAGTGTAGTCAATCACGAGCCTGTTAAGACGATTTTGCCGAATGCACCGCGTTCGAGATGTTCCAGCGCTTGCGGCAATTCCTCAAACCGGTAGCGAGTTTCGATGACCGGTTTCAGGCCAGTTGCGTCAATCGCGCTGACGAAATCTTCAAGCGCACGGCGATGACCGACGCCAATCCCCTGAACCGTGGGGGATTTCAGTAATAGCTCACCAACAGGAGCTGAGAATTCAAAACCTTCAAACACGCCAATGACCGATATACGCCCATGCACCGCAACTGCCCGTAGAGAATGGCTGAGATTTGCCCCGCCAACAGTTTCGATAATATGGTCGATTCCGTATTCCTGAGTCAGTTCGTAAATGGTGTCCACCCAATCACCTTGCAAACGATTAATGCCATGATCCGCGCCCAACACTTTGGCGCGAGCCAGTTTTTCATCGCTTCCTGAGGTCACATATACTTGTGCTCCGTGGGCTTTGGCAATTTGCAGCGCGAACATCGAAACACCCCCCGTACCCTGCACCAGCACAGTTTGCCCGGCTCGTATTCCCCCGCGTTCGACTAGCGCAAACCAAGCGGTAAGCCCGGCGCAAGGTAATGTGCTGGCCTGAGCATCATCAAGAGTTTGAGGTGAGGCCACCAGCCAGTTTTCGCTCATGACCACGTAATCCGCCAGCATCCCCTGGTAAACCCCACCAAGCGTGCGATACGGCGGTGTGCGCGCGTTACCGTCTGGCTTGCCGTCAATCCAGTCGGGAGAAAATGTCGAAATAACACGCGAACCTTTCTGGAAACGCGTCACACCTTCACCGAGTTTTTCCACCACGCCCGCCATATCTGACGCGGGGGTAAAGGGGAAGGGAAGCGGTAACGGCATCGTGCCATCAATCACTAGTTTGTCGCGGTAATTGAGTGAGACTGCATTGACCCGAACCAGAACCTCACCAGGGCCTGGTGTAGGAATAGGCACAGTGGAACGCGTCAGATTTTCGCGCCCCACGGTGTTCATGGTCCAGCTTTGCATGGTTTGGCTCATCATTTTCTCCAACGATTACGGTTAATTTATCATCAACCGAAGTATATCGTTGACCCCACATTACCAGTGACGATAAATTTTCCTTGAATTGATTCCAAAATGGATACAAATGATGAGTGAGCAACTGAAGGGGATTTCTGTTTTCGTTACGGCCGTTGAGGCGGGGAGCTTCTCGCTTGCGGCTACTCGCTTGCATCTCTCACGTTCAGCAGTCGGCAAAACTATTTCCCAGCTTGAACAAAGGCTGGGGGCGCGGCTTTTTCAGCGAACCACGCGTAGCCTTACGCTGACCGAGGATGGTGCGCTTTTCTACGAGCATTGCTTGCGGGCACTAGAAGAGATTCAAACAGCTCAAACACTACTGGATAGCGGAAAACAGAGCGTTCGCGGGCGTTTAAGAGTCTCGATGCCGTCGCTGTATGGCCGCATCTGTATCGCACCGTTGCTAACAGAATTTGCGAGCCAGCATCCAAGTCTGCAACTGGATTTGCTGTTTAGCGACAGAGTGTCGGACCTGATTGAAGACGGCCTGGATTTGGTTATCCGCAATGGACAATTGCCGGATAGCAGCGGTCTTGTCGCCCGTCGTATCGGTTCACACCGCATGATTATTTGTGCATCACCGAGCTATTTATCCCAACGTGGCGAACCACAAACGGTGGGCTCACTTTCACAACATGAAGTGATTAATTATATCAACGCAGGGATACCCCATCGCTGGATTATTCCCGAAGATAACGGCCAGAAACTGGAATTTGTCCCTAAATCACGCTTATTAATGGATGAGTTGCAAGCCATCGCCGATGCAACGCTGTCAGGATTTGGAATTGCGTTATTGCCAGGTTGGCTGATTGAGGAAGAGTTACAAACTGGGAAGCTGGTGCAGATACTGCGCGATTACCGGGAAAGTGTTTATGAAACCCACGCGGTGTGGCTCCAGACACCCCACCTGCCGCTAAAAATCCG
This sequence comes from Buttiauxella sp., assembly GCA_035271785.1. Lineage (GTDB taxonomy): Bacteria > Pseudomonadota > Gammaproteobacteria > Enterobacterales > Enterobacteriaceae > Buttiauxella. The sequence continues at coordinate 2,574 of DATERH010000134.1, read as the reverse complement.
GCTGGCAGTAGATATGCTGGTGAGCAGATTGCCCACCAGCATGACTTAGCTTAGATATCGATATTCGCCGCTTTCAGGGCGTTTTCTTCGATAAATGCACGACGTGGTTCAACCGCGTCGCCCATCAGAGTAGTGAACAGCTGATCGGCTGCAATCGCGTCTTTGACAGTCACACGCAACATACGACGGCTTTGCGGATCCATTGTGGTTTCCCACAGCTGATCCGGGTTCATTTCACCCAAACCTTTGTAACGTTGAATAGACAGACCACGACGGGACTCTTTCACCAGCCATTCCAATGCCTGCTCGAAGCTGATGATTGGTTGACGGCGTTCGCCACGTTCGATGAATGCGTCTTCTTCGATAAGGCCACGCAGTTTCTCACCCAAAGAGCACAGACGACGGTATTCACCACCCACAATGAATTCTTGCTCCAGTGGGTAATCGGTATCCACACCGTGGGTACGTACGCGAATTACTGGCTCATAGATATTCAGCTCACGATTCTGACGCACGATAGAGTTCCAGGTGCTGCCATGTTGTTCGTTTGCGTTCAGCGCGGTCACCAACTCAGTAACCCAGGAAGTCACTTTGCTCTCGTCAACCAGATCTGCATCGACAAGCGTTGGGTGATAAACCAAGTTAGTCAGCAGGTTACGCGGGTAACGACGCTCCATGCGGCCAATCATTTTCTGAGTTGAATTGAATTCAGACACCAGTTTTTCCAGCGCTTCGCCAGCCAGAGCAGGTGCTTCAGCGTTGGTATGAAGCGTTGCACCATCGAGCGCGATAGAAATCTGATACTGATCCATCGCTTCATCATCTTTGATGTACTGTTCTTGCTTGCCTTTCTTCACTTTGTACAGCGGTGGCTGTGCGATATATACGTGGCCGCGCTCAACGATTTCAGGCATTTGACGATAGAAGAAGGTCAACAACAGGGTACGAATGTGTGAACCATCGACGTCCGCATCCGTCATGATGATGATGCTGTGGTAACGCAGTTTGTCTGGGTTGTATTCGTCTCGGCCAATGCCGCAGCCTAAGGCTGTAATCAGCGTGGCAACTTCTTGAGAGGCGAGCATTTTGTCAAAGCGCGCTTTCTCAACGTTCAGAATTTTACCTTTCAGTGGCAAAATCGCCTGGTTCTTACGGTTACGCCCCTGTTTTGCAGAGCCGCCCGCAGAGTCCCCTTCCACAAGGTACAATTCGGAGTGAGCCGGGTCGCGTTCCTGGCAATCCGCCAGTTTGCCTGGCAAGCCCGCCAGGTCCAACGCGCCTTTACGACGAGTCATTTCACGCGCACGACGTGCTGCTTCACGAGCACGAGCAGCATCAATGATTTTACCGACGACAATTTTCGCGTCTGACGGGTGTTCCAGCAGATATTCTGACAGCAGTTCGTTCATCTGCTGCTCAACCGCAGTTTTCACTTCTGAAGAAACCAGTTTGTCTTTGGTCTGAGAAGAGAATTTAGGGTCTGGAACTTTAACAGAAACAACAGCAATCAGGCCTTCACGGGCATCGTCACCGGTGGCGCTAACTTTCGCTTTTTTGCTGTAGCCTTCTTTATCCATATACGCGTTCAGAGTACGCGTCATCGCAGCACGGAAACCGGCCAGGTGAGTACCACCATCGCGCTGCGGGATGTTGTTGGTAAAGCAGTAGATGTTTTCCTGGAAACCATCATTCCACTGCAATGCCACTTCCACACCAATGCCGTCTTTTTCGGTGCTGAAATAGAACACGGTTGGGTGAATTGGCGTTTTGTTTTTGTTGAGGTACTCAACGAATGCGCGGATACCACCTTCATAATGGAAGTGGTCCTGACGACCATCACGCTTATCAAGCAGACGGATAGACACGCCTGAGTTCAGGAATGACAACTCACGGAGGCGTTTTGCCAGGATGTCGTATTCGAACTCAATGACATTGGTAAAGGTCTCATGGCTTGGCCAGAAACGAACTTGCGTACCGGTCGCTTCGGTTTCACCCGTCGCTGCCAATGGCGCTTGCGGCACACCGTGAACGTAAGTTTGCTGATGAGTTTTGCCTTCGCGGCGAATCAGCAGTTCCAGCTTCTGGGAGAGGGCGTTAACAACAGAAACACCTACACCGTGCAGACCACCAGAGACTTTATAAGAGTTGTCATCGAACTTACCGCCTGCGTGCAGCACGGTCATGATAACTTCAGCCGCAGACACACCTTCTTCCGGGTGAATACCGGTAGGAATACCACGGCCATCATCGATTACAGAGACAGAGTTATCAGCATGAATGGTGACAACGATGTCTTTACAGTGACCGGCAAGTGCTTCGTCGATAGCGTTATCTACGACCTCAAATACCATGTGGTGCAGACCGGTGCCGTCGTCCGTATCACCGATATACATTCCCGGGCGCTTACGTACCGCATCCAGCCCTTTAAGGACTTTGATACTGGAGGAGTCATAAGAATTCGACATCAACGTTTCTCGCTCATTTCAACTTGGGTTAATCCGTTATTTTACCCTTTTCCACGGTAAACATCTTCGAATTTTCGTCCGACATGTCTATAACGTGTTCAGCGCTAAT
>DATERH010000133.1:0-4287 GCA_035271785.1 Buttiauxella sp. | reverse complement strand
GGTGTCGAAAGCGCACCGGGTATTAAAGATGCTAACAAGCTGGCTGCCGTCTTCCAGACGCTGCGGGCTTACTAAGGAAAATATCATGACATTACTTAATCCCTATTTTGGTGAGTTTGGCGGTATGTACGTACCGCAAATCCTAATGCCTGCACTGCGCCAGTTGGAAGAAGCGTTTGTGGCAGCACAAAGCGATGCGGAATTTCAGGCTGAGTTTACCGACCTGCTGAAAAATTACGCAGGTCGCCCAACAGCACTGACCAAGTGCAGAAACCTGACCGCTGGCACGAAAACGACGCTCTATTTAAAACGTGAAGATTTGCTGCACGGCGGCGCGCACAAAACTAACCAGGTGCTTGGCCAGGCGTTGTTGGCGAAGAAAATGGGTAAAACCGAAATCATCGCCGAAACCGGCGCGGGTCAACATGGTGTGGCCTCAGCATTAGCCAGCGCCCTGCTCGGCCTGAAATGCCGTGTGTATATGGGTGCAAAAGACGTAGAGCGCCAGTCGCCAAACGTGTTTCGTATGCGTCTGATGGGTGCGGAAGTGATCCCCGTACACAGTGGGTCCGCCACGTTGAAAGATGCGTGTAACGAAGCGCTTCGCGACTGGTCTGGCAGCTACGATACCGCGCACTACATGCTCGGCACCGCCGCTGGCCCACACCCGTTCCCCACTATCGTGCGTGAGTTCCAGCGCATGATTGGCGAAGAAACCAAAGCCCAGATCCTTGAAAAAGAAGGCCGCCTACCGGATGCAGTTATCGCCTGCGTGGGCGGTGGCTCGAATGCTATCGGCATGTTTGCAGATTTCATCGATGAAACGAAAGTCGGTCTGATTGGTGTTGAACCAGCCGGTCACGGTATCGAAACTGGCGAGCACGGTGCGCCATTAAAACATGGTCGCGTCGGGATTTACTTCGGTATGAAATCGCCAATGATGCAAACTGACGAAGGCCAAATCGAAGAATCTTATTCCGTCTCTGCCGGTCTGGACTTCCCTTCTGTTGGGCCGCAGCATGCGCACCTGAACAGTATTGGCCGTGCGGATTATGTCTCCATTACGGATGACGAAGCCCTGGAAGCCTTCAAAACGCTATGCCTTAAAGAAGGGATTATTCCCGCGCTGGAGTCTTCACACGCACTGGCTCATGCCTTGAAGATGATGAAAGATAATCCAGAAAAAGAACAACTGTTAGTGGTGAATCTCTCTGGCCGTGGTGACAAAGACATCTTCACTGTTCACGACATCCTTAAAGCACGAGGGGAAATGTAATGGAACGTTATCAACACGCATTTGAACAGCTGCAAGCTCGCAAAGAAGGTGCTTTTGTTCCTTTCGTGACCCTTGGCGACCCGTCACCAGAACAGTCGTTAAAGATTATCGATACGCTGATTGAAGCAGGTGCTGACGCGCTAGAATTGGGGATCCCTTTCTCCGACCCGCTGGCAGATGGCCCAACCATTCAGAACGCCGCACTGCGTGCGTTTGCCGCAGGTGTGACGCCAACACAATGCTTTGAAATGCTGGCAGCAATTCGCCAGAAACACCCAACCATTCCGATTGGCCTGCTGATGTATGCCAACCTGGTGTTTAATCGCGGTATTGATGAGTTCTACGCATTGTGCGCCAAAGTGGGTGTCGACTCCGTGCTCATTGCGGATGTCCCTATTGAAGAGTCAGCCCCTTTCCGCCTGGCTGCTATGCGCCACAACGTTGCGCCAATCTTCATTTGCCCACCGAATGCGGATGACGCACTGCTGCGTGAAATCGCAACCCATGGCCGTGGTTATACTTATCTGCTGTCCCGTGCGGGTGTGACTGGTGCTGAAACACGTGCTCAGTTGCCACTGCATCACCTGGTAGAAAAGTTGACTGAATTTGGTGCCCCACCTTCACTGCAAGGGTTTGGAATTTCCGAACCTTCGCAAGTTAAGGATGCCATTGCTGCGGGCGCTGCTGGGGCTATCTCGGGCTCAGCCATCGTGAAAATTATTGAGAAGAACCTTGATAAACCGGATGTGATGTTAAGCGAGTTGAAAGCGTTTGTTCAGGCACTGAAAGCCGCGACGCACACGGCATAACAAAACGGAAAGGCCGGAGCAATTCCGGCCTTTTTTTATCTCAAACATTTCTTTATCTCAAATAGTGCATGGAACTAAAACGGATCTATTTACACCCGTGCTCTCCTCCCTGAAAACAGTTCCTCCAAAGTGTTGTTGCTTTATTACAAATTTAGGTAATAGAGACCTATGTGCAATTTTATGCCAGCTTATGGGTAAAACGACAGCCAGCACATCTCAATTTTTGTCGCTGACAGTAACTTACTCTAGGCTTACATCTTGTCGGTGCCACCGTCCTTCATCCAGGGTACAATTGGCCGCTGATTTTTAACCGCGCAACATCAAGGAGAGTGCATGTCTATCACGGCAAGTTCTGTGTACCGTGACACGGGGAATTTTCTACGCAATCAGTTTGTTACTGTTTTACTGATCGCGTTGCTTTGTGCTTTTATTTCGGTGGTGATCGGTCATGCTTTTTCACCCAGTGACGAGCAAATGTCTATTCTGAGTGAGGGAGACAATTTATCGAATAGTGTTGGGCTGTTTGACCTTGTGCAGAACATGACTCCTGAGCAACAGCAAATGTTACTCAAGGCCTCTGCAGCTTCGACATTTGCTGGTCTGATCGGCAATGCTATCCTTGCAGGTAGCGTGCTTGTACTTATTCAGATGGTAAGTGCCGGGCAACGTGTGAGTGCGCTTCGTGCCATTGGTACGTCGGCTCCAGTGTTGCCTAAAATCTTTATTCTGATGTTCCTGACGACTTTCCTGGTGCAGATTGGCATCATGTTGATTGTGGTGCCGGGCGTGTTGTTAGCAATTTTGCTGTCATTCGCACCGATTATGGTTGTTCAGGATAAAGCGGGCGTCTTCCAGTCACTGCGCAACAGTATGCGTCTTGCCTGGTCAAATATGCGCCTTGTGGCACCCGCTGTTATTAGCTGGTTGCTGGCAAAGACCGCATTGCTAATGCTCGCATCTTCGTTTGCAGCGCTATCCCCCTCTGTTGGCGCGGTGGTAGCGAATACGATAAGCAATCTTATTTCTGCCGTATTGCTCATCTATTTATTCCGTTTGTATATGCTGGTTCGCCAATAACTTTCACCTGATCCTGAGCCTGGTTTCCAGAGCTCAGGAGTCATTTTTTACGGAACAGATTATGAAGCAGTTTCTCGATTTCCTGCCCCTCATTGTTTTCTTCGCATTCTACAAAATGTACGACATCTACGTGGCTTCCGGAGCATTGATCGTCGCAACCGGTTTTGCACTGGTGTACAGCTGGTACAAATTCCGCAAATTGGAAAAGATGGCGTTGATTACTTTCTTGATGGTTGCTGTATTCGGCGGCCTGACGTTGTTCTTCCATAATGATGAATTTATTAAATGGAAAGTGACGGTGATCTACGGGCTGTTTGCTATTGCATTGCTGATTAGCCAGTTTGTGATGGGCAAACCGTTGATTCAACGGATGCTAGGTAAAGAAATCTCTCTGCCTGAAACCGTGTGGTCTCGTCTGAATGTCGCCTGGGCACTATTCTTTATTGCCTGCGGTGCGCTGAATATTTATGTCGCCTTTTGGCTGCCACAAAGCGTTTGGGTCAACTTTAAAGTATTCGGCCTGACTGCTGCCACACTGGTGTTTACCCTGCTCAGCGGTGTGTACATCTACAAGCATATGCCGCAAGAAGAGAAGTAATCCTCAAGTTTCACGGTTAAAAAAAGCACACATTGATTGATACATCAAATGTGTGCTTTTTTATTTCAACCAATGACAATTATGCGGATTTATCCACCGTCGTATTCGAACCCGACGTCAGTATGCGAACCTTATCTCCAGGTCTAAATGTGATGCTACCATTATAATCCTGTACCACCTGGATGATTTGCCCACCATTGGTCTTGATCTGCAAATTCACCTGTTGAGCGCCCTGCTGTTGGCTCTGACGGCGGCGTGATACTTCTGCTCCAGCAACCGCTCCCGTGGCAGTCATGATAGTTTTCCCTGAACCGCCGCCAAATTGGTTGCCAATAGCTGCACCTGCGGCACCCGCTGCGATGGTCCGCAACGGTCGGGAATGATTCTGGGTTGCGATAATTTGGCTATTTTGAACAACGCCGTACTCCACCAACGTTTTACTTCCCGCAAAACTAGGCTGGCTGGATAGCGTGAGAAGACTGATGGCAATAAGTGCAAATTTCTTCATGTTGTCCACTGTGTAGTAT
>DATERH010000132.1:0-17020 GCA_035271785.1 Buttiauxella sp. | reverse complement strand
ACGCCAGGTTTACTGGTTACAGTTTTAAGAAAAGCGCGTGGGTCAAAGATTTCACTCACTACTGATTAACGTCTCCGCACTAAATAAACCATGACGAATGGCCAGGTGTGTCAGCTCAACATCGCCACTGATATTCAGTTTACTAAACATGCGGTAACGGTAACTGTTGACCGTTTTTGGGCTGAGATTAAGCTGCTCTGAGATCTCATTGACCTTCTGGCCTTTGGTGATCATCAGCATAATCTGTAATTCACGCTCAGACAAACTCGCAAACGGCGTGTCTGTTTTCTCAGGTTCAATCTGGCTTAATGCCATCTGTTGGGCGATATCTGACGCAATATAGCGCTGCCCTGCATTGACCGAACGAATCGCATTAACCACGTCTTGTGGAGCAGCACCTTTACTTAAATATCCTGCGGCGCCCGCCTGCATAACTTTTGCAGGTAACGGATTTTCGGTGTGAATTGTCAGCATAATCACTTTGATATCAGTTGAATATCGCGCGATTTTGCGTGTTGCTTCAAGACCGCCCATCCCCGGCATGTTCATGTCCATCAGGACAACATCAACCGGATGACTACGGCACCACTTTACGGCATCCTCACCGCATTTTGTTTCACCTGATATCTTGATCCCTTTGATATCTTCAAGAATGCGTCGTATCCCTGCGCGCACCAGTTCATGGTCATCAACAAGAAGTACGTTGATCAAGGGGAACTCTCCGTTATAGGGATAACGCTGCTAAAAATTACTGGGCTATATTAACGGTTTTTCAGGCAACTTTAAAATATAAAAACCGACTTTCGGAACTTACACCGCGTTGGAAATTAAATTGTACAGTAGAGGTGACACAAGAGAACGAATTGATTCGCAATTATAAATAGTAAAAATGCTTTTCATATTTTAAAAAACCAGAATCCGTTTTAGTTATAAGTATTAAATAATGTACACCCAGCCACTTTTTTTTAACCATAAATAAACACAACCAAAACAACTACCCACATTTGTACCGTGAATAACCTGCAATCTTCACATAACCACTAATAAAATGGTTTACGACTGTGTTATACTCTGCCGCCTTAAGAAGCCGTTACACGAAACAACGGTGTACCAACCAAGCCCGAGGAACACAAATGAGCACTCCTGATTTTTCCACCGCTGACAACAGTAGTGAATTAGCTATTGAAGTCACCTGCCTGAAAGCAATGCTAACTCAGATGCTGAAAGCCATGGGCCAAGCCGATGCAGGCAAGGTTATCATCAAAATGGAAAAGCAAATTGCTCAGATGGAAGATTCGGCACACGCAGATGTCTTTGGTAATACTGTTAAGCAAATTAAACAGGCTTATCGTCAGTAATCGAATCGCGACGGCTGGATGAGTTCAATTTCTCCAGCCGTTTCGTTGCTCTAACTTCGCAAAAAAATTACCCGTCAAATTATCCCTACCGCTGATGCATAACAGGCAATCTGTGTTTTATTCGGCGCATTAAATTTCTTCTGCATATTTTTCTGGTGAAAATTCACCGTATTTTCTGATATTGACAAAATAATGGCGATTTCAGCCGACGTTTTCCCCTCGCCCGTCCACTGCAATATTTCCAGCTCACGTTTGCTAAGTTTTATTTCCATAGCAGCCATTGATGGATCATTAAGCCGCGATAAAGTCATTAAGCTGAGTTCAGCTAAATATTGCATGCGTAATTGCAATTCATCGTCAGGCAAAGTTTTACCCTTCTCCACTGCCCGCGCGACTGAATAAAAGCCCAAAGCGCGATTAGGTGCCATCACGCACTGGCTTATGCCACGTCGTATGCCGTGATCCCTTGCCGAATCCCAAAGCTCTGGGGTGTCAGCAAAAAGCTCGTCATTCCATGGCAGATGCCCACGCATGAAATTTTCAGCGCGCAACACCGGATCAATCGCGGAATACTTTTCAGCACTATAATGCTCGATCCAATTTTGTGGATAAGACGAAATTATGGACGTTTTCGGTCGAGTAAAGGGTATCGGGTGACGAATAAACAGTGCGTAATAGTCAAACTCCAGCAATTCCGTTTGCTGATGAAGAATTTTCGGTATTTCGTCAGCCTGGGTAACAGACTGGAAGTTATTCAGCGCATCCTGCCGCCAGCTAAAAAAGTTGTGATCGTCCATTATGTCTGGCAATTCTCCTGACACTGAAATCATTTCCAAATGTAAGACCTAACGCTATCACATTTATCAATATTATTGATATGATTAAACGATTGCTCGACAAAATCGTTAAAAAATAACGCTAAATGGCCATTATTACATTAATTTAATTTATGCTTTATCAATCACACACCGTGGTTTCTGGCCCCTAATGGGGCCAGACAAGTTATTGGGTGAGGAATTTCTCCAGGAACTGCTGCGTACGAGGATGTTTTGGATTGGCGAACAATTCACGCGCGGGCCCCTGCTCAACAATGCGGCCTTGATCCATAAAAATGGCACGGTCAGCAACATCACGGGCAAAGCTCATTTCATGCGTCACAATGACCATTGTGCGTTTTTCTTCTGCCAGTTGTCGGATAGTGCTCAACACCTCGCCCACCAGCTCAGGATCAAGCGCCGACGTTGGCTCATCAAACAGAATCACTTCCGGGCGCATCGCCAACGCACGCGCAATCGCCACACGCTGTTGCTGCCCACCGGAAAGACGACGCGGATAGCTGGTCTCTTTACCGCTCAGACCGACTTTTGCCAACAATTCGCGCGCGCGCGCAATAGCTTCGTCCTTCGGTTCCCCTTTAACAATAACCGGCCCTTCGATGATGTTCTCAATCACCGTCCGATGGGGGAACAAGTTAAAGCTTTGAAACACGAACCCAACGTGTTGGCGCAGCTCACGCACGCGATTTTTCTGTTTACTGAGTGACTGGGTCGCATCAATGGAAATCTCACCAACCTTGATGGTGCCGGCTTCAGGTTGTTCCAGTAAATTAATGCAACGCAGCAGCGTGGTTTTACCGGAACCACTAGGCCCGATGATCGCCACCACTTCGCCCGCTTTTACTTCCAGATCAATTTCATGCAACACGGTCTGCCCGTGGAATTTTTTGACCAGTTGTTTTACGTCGATTGCGCTCATTTTGGATCCCTATCCTGGCGGTTTAACTGATTTTCAAAGTAGTTTTGCAACGAAGAGAGCACCGTTGCCATTACCCAGTAAATCAATGAAGCCGCGAGATACATGGTGAATACCTCAAGGGTACGGGAAGTAATAAGCTGCGCCTGGCGAAACAGCTCAGGAACCTGAATAGTTGCCGCAAGTGACGTGTCTTTTACCAGACTGATAAAACTGTTGCTTAGCGGAGGTAATGCGACACGTGCAGCCTGCGGTAAAATCGCCCGGCGCAAAGTTTGCCACGGTGTCATCCCGATACTCGCTGCCGCTTCCCACTGCCCTTTTTCGATAGATGAAATCGCCGCACGTAAGGTTTCAGAAGCATAAGCTGCGGTATTGAGCGACAACCCAATCATCGCCGCAGGAATAGGATCCAGTTCAATTCCAAACTGCGGCAAGCCGTAATAGATCATGAACAGCTGCGCAATTAATGGTGTCCCGCGAAAAACCGACACGTAAAAACGCGAAAGCCACGAGAATGGCCAAAACGGCGACAAGCGCATCAGCGCCAACATAAAGCCGAGAATCAACCCAAAGAACATACCGCCGATGCTGAGTTGCAGCGTAAAGACAGCACCTTTAAGCAGAAACGGTGCTGAATCCAGCACCAGTTGAATACTTTCTTCCATAATTACCCTGTTTTCTTAGTTCTATACCCAAAATAATTCTAGTTGCAGGAAGGCGGCGACGCAGTGAGTCCCCAGGAGCTTACTTGAGTAAGTGACTGGGGTGAGCGAGGACAAATCTGCCAGGAGCAGATTTGAACGCAGTTTACTGCGGCCCCAAAGGGGCGAGGCCCAAGGAGGGGCCGAGTATTGCCAACGCACATGCAACTTGAAGTATGAAGGGTATAATTAAACATGCGGATGATAAGCGAACAGCGCGGGTGCGCCACCGGTATGGATAAAAATGATTGGGCCGTCGTCTTTAAAACGCTTCTGCGCCACACCATCAATCAATCCCGCCATCGCTTTGCCGGTATAAACAGGGTCGAGCAAGATGCCTTCCAGACGTGCTAACAATTTAATCGCCTCAAGCCCTTCTTCATTAGGTTGGCCATAACACGGCGCAAAATAATCATCCCATAAATGTATTGGGTTTGACGCGCTAACACTCAGCGATTGCGCAACCGCCTGCTGCAACGCTTCCACTTTGGGTAGTTGTTGTGCAACAGAGCGCGAAACCGTGACACCGATTAAATCGACATCGGGCATCACTTGCTCCAGACCTACCGCCAGCCCTGCATGTGTCCCCGCACTCCCGGAAGCCACCACAACTGAAGAAACGCTCACCGCACCTTCACACTGTTGAGCAATTTCCAGCGCACTTTCCACATAACCCAACGCGCCCAACGCATTCGAGCCCCCAACCGGGATAACATATGGACGAAACCCCTGCGCTTCAAGACGAACGGCAATGTCTTGCAGCTGTTGGTCCGGGGAATGAAGTGCATCACACATTTCGATTTCGACATCAAACAAATCGAGCATCAAACGGTTGCCGTTAGTGAGGTAGTTTTCAGCCTGTGTCCCAATAGGATTTTCCAGCAGTGCCACGCACTTTAGACCCAGTTTAGCCGCAACCGCTGCGGTCTGGCGCACGTGGTTTGACTGAATAGCACCCGCCGTGACTAGCGTATCAGCCCCTTCACGCAACGCGTCAGCTGCCAGAAATTCGAGTTTACGCAGCTTGTTTCCACCCATCGCCATTGGCGTGGTGTCGTCACGTTTGATGTAGATTTCACGGCCAAGATAGTCGGAAAAACGCGGTAGGTATTCGAGTGGCGTCGGGGCGCCGATAAATTCCAGACGCGGAAAGCGCGTCAGATTATGCAGTGACATGAGGAACTCCATTACACTTTGAATAAAATCCAGATTTATTCATTATGCACCAGCCTGGCAAAATGCTGGCAAATACAAATAAAAAAGGTGCTGGAATCAGCACCTTTATTCAGTCCATGCCCTCAATAATTCAGGTTGCTGGAAGACGACAAGGCCGTAAGCGCACGGATGCAGTCAACACATCAGCAGCGTGAAGTATGACGGGCATTATTTGGTCACGTCAGCACCGAACCACTTCTCAGAGAGCTTGGCCAGAGAGCCATCTTTGTGCATTTCAGCGATGCCTTTGTTGATCGCGTCGACCAAGTCTTCGTTACCTTTACGTACCGCAACACCAGCTTCCTGACGCGAGAACGCATCACCCGCTACCGCCAGGGTATCTTTGGTTTTCTTCACCAGATCCAATGCCGCCAGACGATCAACCAGAATGGCATCAATACGGCCTACACGCAGATCCTGATATTTCGTTGGGTCATCGTCATAAGTGCGGATATCAACACCCTGCACATTGGCACGCAACCACTCTTCGTAGTTAGTCCCCAGACCCACACCTACTTTTTTGCCTTTCAGGGAATCTGGCCCAGTGATACCGCCTTCATTGCCCTTTTTCACCAACGCCTGAATACCTGAAACAGTATAGGGGGTGGAGAAATCGTATTTCTTCTTACGTTCATCAGAAATGGTGACCTGGTTAATCACCACGTCGATACGTTTAGAGTCCAGCGACGCCAGCATGCCATCCCATTTGGTCGGCTTAAGCGCTGCTTTTACGCCCAGGTGCTGCGCGAGTTGTTCCGCAAATTCCACTTCAAAACCAGTCAATTTGCCGTCATCACCCTGGAAGCTAAACGGAGGGTAAGTCCCTTCTAGCCCAACCAGCAGCGTACCGCGCTCTTTAACTTTCGCCAGTAAGTTTTCAGCGGCGAAGGTTTTAACACTCGCACCAGCGACTATTGCCACAGCCAGCACGCCCATCAGCGCCTGACGCCCTACCATTGCTAATTTCATAGTTACCCCGAATGTAAATATTATTGTTGCATTATAGCGACTTAATATAATCAATCAAAACCACTGCGATACAACTTATGCCATTTTAATATATACCCTTATCCTTCAAGTTGCAGATGCGTTGGCTGCTCTCTTTCACCCGAATCACTTACTACAGTAAGCTCATCGGGATTCACTCGCTTGCCGCCTTCCTGCACCATGAAATCTTTTGGGTAATTATCAGAAGTTGATTTATTTTCCTGGAAATGGGCTGTCATATTTTGATTCTGGGATTGAAATTGGCCGTACTTGCGCAGAGCGATACGGTAATTATTGGTGCTGGTGGGTGGCAACCACGCATCAAATGAATCATCGTAGTAGGACCGAGGCGAGGAAGGAGGTGGAATATTTTGCGAAGATAAATAATTACCCAAACGACGCAAACGCACCACATATTCACGGATGGTGCCATGGCTCATCTCTGTTTGTTCGTACAGATATTCTTTAAAGCCGATGATGTCGAAATAATGCTGTTGATCTTTGCAGTACAAATCGCCGCAAAAACGGCACAATGCCGCCCATGACAGGCGTTCAACCTGCCAGTTACTTTCATCGATTAAGGTATCCAGCTGTGCAATAGCGCTTTTGCTGACGATTTCACCACTGCGCGTAAGCGTTACTCTGTCGAGTAATTTGGCGCAATGAGTACAATGCGTTTGTGTGTGTTTAAAGTCTTTTAAATAGCGGCTTAATGGACGCTTTTTTAGTTGTTGCACCGTCATAATGTTATCCCGAGTATCTCGCCAAATACGGCCTATAACTTACCGAGCTTGGTGCGTAAGCGTTTAATCGCCTGGCTATGCAACTGACTGACTCGTGACTCCCCCACATCCAGCACCGCACCAATCTCTTTGAGATTAAGCTCTTCCTGGTAGTAAAGGGTCAGCACCATCTTTTCACGATCCGGCAGCGCCTCGATGGCGTCCATCACGCGTTGGCGTAGGTTCCCCTCCAACAACTGTTGCAAAGGATTCGCCTGCTGATGCTCTTCTGTAATCAGTTCGATACTGTCGCCATGCTCTTCACGCCACTCATCATAAGAGAAAAGTTGGCTATTATTGGTGTCGAGCAACATCTGACGGTATTCGATGAGCGAGATATCCAACCGGTCTGCCACTTCAGTTTCAGTCGCATTGCGGCCCAATTCTTGCTCCAGTTGACCCATTGCCTGCGCAACCCCTCGGGCGTTACGCCTGACGCTGCGTGGCACCCAGTCACGGCTGCGCAACTCATCAAGCATCGCCCCACGGATGCGCTGCACTGCGTAGGTAGTAAATGCCGTTCCTTGCAGGGCATCAAAGCGGTCCACTGCGTTCAACAACCCAATGCCACCCGCTTGTATCAGGTCGTCAAGCTCCACACTCGCCGGCAGGCGGACCTGTAAGCGCAATGCTTCGTGACGCACCAATGGTACATAACGCCGCCACAGCGAGTGTTTATCCATCACCCCATCGGGGGTATACAGTGAATTCACGTTAAACAGCCCTGCGTTAGTTGAGTTATCGGCATGATTATCCATTTCTGGAGGGTTTTTAATCGCAAGAATAGTGTGTGAAAGGAGGGGTTATTTAAGGTTTAAGTGAAATTCTAAAACAATGCCAATATATTTTTTATTACCAAGATAAATAGTCAAGAATTACAAATAATTATGAACAGATCGATTTCCGGCCGCTGAGGTGAAAGTTATGGTCAATATACATACAACACAATGTACAACACATATTTTTAATTGTTAATTATACAGATTAGTCATGTTAGGGAAATATCATCATATTGCCGCAGAGTGGTACTGTTTAAACTTAAGCTCTTGGCATAAAGGCGCCTGATAAGAGGCGCCTTTCTAATCCGTTATGCAGCAATGTACTGATATTTTTCAAGCATTGTCGTCAATGCATTGATATCGATTTTGCGTTTGATTTTAAAGGCACCCGCAGTACCCGCTTTATCTTTGGTTTCGAGGAAGGCAAGGACGGAATGATAGTCAGGCCTATCCCAAAAATCGTGGATAAAGATAACGGTTTCATCGAGATTCTTCTGCTTTTCAAGCGTCTGTTTAATTGCATTTAACGTACAGGCAACGCGGAACCGACCATCCACCAGGATCAGGTCAAATGCCTTGTCATGTTGCATGATGGCCTGGCTGTAGCATGGGAATTTTTCACGGTGTGTGTTATCAACCGGGTAACCCCATTCCTTAGTCGGGCCTATATCCACATAGTCGACCCTACAGAGCGGTCCAGCTTCTTTTTTCAGAGTATCAACCCAGAATTTATCACTTTCGACTCCGTAAACTTCAACTTCATTGCGCGTCGCCAGTTTAGTTGAACCGCCGCTACCAAACTCAAAATATGCTTTTGCCTTCCTAAGGTGACGTTCAAAAAGATCAGTCTCCTCCACCGACATCCTTGGCATTTCCGGGATTATCGGCCCCACAGCTTTAGCAGGAACAGCAGCGGAGGTCATCGAAGCTGTACTTTCCGAACCATCCAGGCTCGCCAGATAGAAGTCCGCACGCTCTTGTGACGTGGCCTGCAGCGTTGAATACACAACATCGTGTAGGCCGTAAACGGCATGCATAATTAATGCTAGCTTCTCACGTTGCCCCACCGTCATTGCAGCGAGGCGTTTAACATCCGGAAGCCATAGGCCATGTGCTGCCACCATATTCGATGACGGCAACGTTCTCTCGGCATCAGACGCTATAGACTGCGCAAATTCGATATCTTTGAAAGAGTGGAAATAGAAACCAAATTCTTTTAGCGCAGCGCTAATTTCGTTGAATGGCATTTGGTCTTGATGCGTATCGTTAAATGATAGACGCACATCAATTGCCAGACTTTCGCTCAAAATACGGCAACCATTTTCAAATACACGTGCAATATTGAATTTATTGTCCAGCACCAGCCAATCAAGCGTTTCCAGACCATCAATTTCATCAAGCTTAGAAGTCTGAGCAAAAACCTCGGTAATAATTTGCTTATCTGAGATTATGCTCTGCCCATTCTCTACCGCAGCCAGTGGTTTAAGATCGCTGCTGAATGCGGGATCCAGGCAAATATAAACCGGCACAGACTCCCCATTACCCAGAGTATGTAACTTAATATGCTGAATGGCTTTGCGGCGCAGCGGAAGATGTTTATCTTCGACCACAGCAATGGTGTCCATAATAATAAAATGGAAGGCATCCAGATCGGTCAGTTTGATAAATTTATTGCCGGTCACAAAGCTGCCGCCATTATCAATCATGACCACTTTACCCGTCACCTGGAAGTGGAAGCCAGGGGCACTCTGCGCTACCGATACATTGTCTATTTCTGGCGCATACTGTAACTCAACTGGTTGATTATCATCATGGAAATAGGGCGCAGCATTATTACTCAGCGTTAGCGCTTCCGGCGGTTTACCTTCACAGTAACGCTGCCATACCGCACGCATTGCGTCAGTGAAGTTTTTCGCAAAGCGTTGGCCATCGCACACAGGTGAAGCCAGAAGAATTTCGCGCAGGTTGCTGCGGATAATGCTCAGGCTTTCCAAATCCTGAGTCATGCCAACGGTAATATTGATGTATTGCTCCCAGTCAGTGGCAACCAGGTCCGCTAAACCCGCGTTGACCAAGTGGGATGCTGAGTGGCGACCTGCAAAGGTCGGACCAGGCAAAGTCACCACGGGAACCCCCATCGCCATTGCTTCACAAGTGGTTAAACCACCTGAGTACGGCCAAGGATCAAGCGCAATATCCACATCATTATAACTTTCCAACAGTTCCTTGTGCGGAGAGGCACCTTCAATCCTTATACGCTCCCTCGAAATCCCATGGGACTCCAATACATTTTTAACCCGCTCTTTTAGTGTCTCATTTTCAAAATTGAAACTTTTCAAGAATAATCGTGAAGCTGGCACAGCGTGTAATATATTTGCCCATTGAGTCAGTAATACATCGTTGATTTTAGATGCGTTATTAAAACAACCGAAGGTAATAAATCCGTTAGTGTGCACTGGATTTTTGCTTATTGGTGGTAGATAGAAAGGCGGATCATAGCAAATGTAGTCATCTGGCAGTCGGATCAATTTTTCAGTGTAAAGTACATCCGCACCTTCAGGTGTTTCGATATGGTCGCTTAGCAGGTAGTCCATGGTTTCAAGACCAGTACTGCTGATTAACCCCCCTACCCATTTGATCTGGATTGGCGCAGGTGCCATCAGCATCGTCTGCATACGGCTATTGGCGTTATAACCGCTTAAATCGAAAAGAATATCGATTTCATCGTCCCGAATAATTTTGTTCAATTCATCGGGTGAAATATGTTCGATAATCAGCCATTTCGAGCATATTTTTTTAATGCATTGAGTGATGTGGTCTTCTTTATAGTTTGTGCTGTAGGCATAGAATTCCATCTGCGACTGAGGAACTCCACCTAATCCCAAAGCAATCATATTGCCAACTGGATGTCCCCGTAAACCATCAGAAATCATGCCAATACGCAAACGTTTATTTGCAGTTTTAATTTTCGCGTCTACCCGGCTAACTTTAGCTGGTTTGAATTTATGCTGCCAATTTTTACAAAGCGATAATATTTGATCAACTGTTCTGTCCGGATGATAGTGTGAACCAACAATTTGATTGAAATGAGGCGTAGGATTATCTTTTGTAAGTTCACTGCTTTTTTTATATGAGGCATCCATTTCTTCAAATCGACTAAGCTCCTGGCAAACCATGCCAAGGTTGTGCCAGTACAACCAATTATCGGGACATTCTACCGTTAGCTTTTTAAACACAGTCTCAGATTGTTCATATTTTTTTTGTTTTTGTAGAACAGTGCCCAGTAACGACCAGAGAGTGCGTGCCTGTTTTATATTAAGCTTATAAATAGCATCCTTGATGTATATCTCAGCTTCTACGTAACGCTCACTTTGGAGGAGCAGATCAGACTTAGCGTAAACTGCTTCTGTACTATAGGGGGTAATTGCTAACGCTTTGTTAATGCACTCCTCGGCCTCGAAAAACTGACCAAGATGCTGGTTTGCTTTAGTTGCAACCACCCATAAAATGGGATTAAGCGCATCTTTATCTAGTAATTCCATTACCAGAGCCAAAGATTCAGAAGGTTTAGTTGAGAGTAGGTTAACCGCAAGACGAGCTTTAGCAATTGCCCGTTTATTGGACTTTTGGGGATTAATTAAGGCAGCTTTAGCAAATGATTTTGTCATAATGTGTACTTCATTCCACGTAATTAAAGTGGCATGACAGAAGCACTCTCCTGACCTGCCTTAAAGTGAACCTCGAGTATAAAAAAAACAAAAAAAAATAACGGGCAAAATACCCGCTATTTTTTATGCTATTTACTGTGATTGCTAAGGGACTATTAACGCAGCAGAGACAGTACGCCCTGTGGTACTTGGTTTGCCTGTGACAGTACTGACGTACCAGCCTGCTGAAGGATCTGTGCGCGACTCATGTTAGACACTTCAGTTGCGTAGTCAGCATCTTCAATGCGACTACGCGCAGCAGTCAGATTGGTAACATTGTTATTCAGGTTATTGACTGTAGATTCGAAACGGTTCTGGCTCGCACCCAAGCTAGAACGCAGGGAGTCAACGTCAGACAGTGCTTTATCAATGGCACCCAGCAATCCAGTCGCCACAGTTGCACTTGCAGCTGCAGAAGTAGTAGCTGCTACGTAAGTTGCCAAGATACCGACGCCGCTTGCAGCACCAGTTGAAGTTTCGGTAACAGTACTCATAGCAGTGGAGCCACCAAACAGAGTGGTTGAATCAACTTTTTTCAGGGCTATTTCGATGATTTCATCGTCGTTCGCGCCTACCTGGATTTTCATATCTTGGGTCTGGGCTAAAACTTTCACGCCGTTGAAGCTAGTCTGCTCAGAAACGCGGTTAATTTCTTTCAGGCGGTCAACAACTTCGTTGTTGATAGAAACCAGGTCATCTGCGGAGTTGGTGCCATTGTTCGCCTGAACAGTCAGTTCACGGATACGCTGTAAGTTGGTGTTGATTTCGTTCAGTGCACCTTCCGTTGTTTGCGCAACAGAAATACCGTCGTTAGCATTACGTGCAGCCTGAGTCAGACCTTTAACCTGAGCAGTCATACGGTTAGCAATCGCCTGACCAGCAGCATCATCTTTAGCACTGTTGATACGCAGACCAGAAGAAAGACGCTCGATAGCAGTACCCAGTGCAGACTGAGATTTGTTCAGGTTGTTCTGAGTAGTCAAAGATAAAAGGTTAGTATTGATAACTGACATAATTTTATTTCCTTTAAAAAATTGAATTTAGGTTCGGTGCCTAACACTTGCGGCGTCTCTCACCGTCTTCAAGGGTATCGGCGCACTAAGTGCCAACTTTAGAAATAAAAGAAAAAAAATCACAACATATTGATTTAAAAGAAATAAAAAAATACAGACTTCATCATTATAGATTAAAACCGAGCTTTACTGAGAGGGGCATCATTAAATTAATGGGCAGATACTGCACTATTTTATCCTCACTTGAAATCGATGCATCTATAAAGGAAGAACCATTCTGGGCAATCCTCTTATATGCCTTATCCGCACCCTGCTATTCCGAGAATTAATTTTTTTATCGCCTGGTAAACTTTCTCATCATGCTGCCGATAACTGACTGAAATCACCATCGACTCAAAGGAATAAATCAATGGCCAATATCAGTAATCTCGGGGTTGGCTCTGGCCTCGACTTGGCAACGCTATATAATCAGTTGGAAACCGCCGAACAGTCAAAACTGACAACAATCACCAGACAGCAAAGCACTTATAGCGCACAGTTAAGTGCCTTCGGTAAATTGCAAAGTTCATTACAGAACCTTGAGACAGCCAGTGCAACACTGGCAAAAGCAGCGACCTATGCTTCAACAGCAGTAAGTAGCACTAATACTGCATTTAGTGCTACTACGACCAGCGATGCGATGGTTGGTCGCTACGTTGTTAATGTGAGTCATATTGCCAAAGCTCAGGTATTAACAACGGCCCCAGGCGCAATCACCAGTAACAGCGCGCAATTGGGTTCATCAACATCTGGCACACGAACTATTACGATTACTCAGACGGATCCCAAAGACCCGCTGGTAGTCACACTTTCTGACTCCGATACTTCACTGACTGGCATCGCCAAAGCGATCAACGAAGCAAACGGTAACGTGACTGCGACAATTGTTAAAGCTAATGACAATGACTACCGTCTGATGCTGACTTCGAAAACAACCGGTGAAGATTCGGCTATGACTGTAACAGTCACTGACGATGACACTTTGCAGGGTATTATTGGCACAGCAGGAAGTGCGCTTAAGGTTCAGACGCCCGCACAGAATGCAATTGTCACCGTCAATGACGTTGAAATTGAACGCCCTAGCAACACAATTTCCGATGCTTTACCAGGCGTGACCTTTACGCTCAAATCGGAGAATAACACCAACGAAAATCTGGAAATTACCCGCGCCACAGACGCCAGTAAAAAAGCCATTACCGACTGGGTAACTGCTTATAACGCATTACAATCAACGATTGCGAACGTGACTAAATATGTCGCAGTTGATAGAGGTTCAGATAGTCAATCGACCTCTAACGGTGCACTAGTTGGTGACGGCACAGTTCGTTCTATTCAGTCACAGTTACGTAGCCAGCTTACCAATGCAGAAACCGGCTCTTATGCAATTATGGCGCAGTTGGGTATTTCGCAAGATCCCACCATCGGTTCTGATGGCGCTACAGGGAAGCTGAAAATTGATGATGCTAAACTGACGAAAGCCCTCACAGATAATCCCGCTGGTGTAAAAGCCTATTTTGTTGGCGATGCAAAAACCACCGGTTTTGCTACTCGACTAGATAAAACGCTGACCAATATGTTGAGTACATCAACAACGAATATGGGAGCCATCAAAAATGCCACCGATAGCATCAACAGCACAATTAAAACGCTGGATAAAAGCTACGACAACATGAGTAACAGCATTGATGCGACCATGGCGCGCTACAAAGCACAATTCACCTCGCTGGATACATTAATCAATAAACTGAACAACACCGCGAGCTATCTAACCCAGCAATTCAGTTCTTCAAGCAGTTAAGGAAACGATATGTACAAGAGTTCTGGTGTTCAAGCCTATCAACAGGTCGGACTGGAAAGTGCCGTTATGAGTGCCAGTCCACACCAGCTCATTGTGATGTTATTTGATGGGGCACAAAGTGCCCTGGTGCGGGCGCGTCTCTTCATGGAGCAGGGTCAAACAGCTCATAAAGGTGAAGCCCTTTCCAAAGCCATTAATATTATCAGCAATGGGCTAAAAGCAGGTCTGGATATGGAAATGGGCGGAGAACTATCCACCCATCTGGCAGCACTTTACGATTATATGGTCCAGCGCTTGTTGCAGGCGAACTTACATAATGATGCCGATGCCATTAATGAGGTTGAAACACTGTTAGAGAATATCGCGGATGCATGGAAGCAAATCGGCAGCGATTCTCATATATTTCAGGATGCCATCTAATGAATGAGTTCATCTCATCCCTTAGCGAGTGGCATGAGCTCCACGCCTTAAGCCAAACCATGCTTGACCTGGCTCATTCTGAACAGTGGGATGAGTTGATAGAAAATGAAATGAAGTACGTTCAACTTGTCGAGAATATTGCCATCAACCCAATTTCTTCGGACAAGATTAAGTACCAGGAAGCCGCTAAAAGTTTGCTGGTGAAAATTCTGGCTAACGAAACAAAGCTGAAAATATTGCTGCAAGACCGTCTTTTTGAGCTGCGAGACCTGATAGATCAGACCGAACGTCAAAAATCCCTCAATAACGCTTATGGTAATTTATCGGGAAATGTTTTAATTCCGACCGATAACAACCAGTAAAAACTGTCAGATCTATGTTCATATCCCATACTCCAGAGGTCAGCTAAATGACTTCTGGAGCGTGGACTCAATGAAAAACCCTACGTTGTTGCAATTTTTCCATTGGTATTACCCCAGAGGGGGCAAGTTGTGGGCAGAAGTTGCTGAACGTGCAGCAACGCTCAATGACATTGGTGTCAATATGGTTTGGTTGCCCCCCGCCTATAAAGGCAGTTCCGGTGGTTACTCGGTGGGTTATGACAGCTACGATCTTTTTGACCTCGGTGAATTCGACCAAAAAGGAACGGTTGCCACCAAGTACGGTGATAAAGGGCAATTTCTGGCTGCGATAAAAGCCCTACAAGAAAATGATATCGCCGTGCTGCTCGACGTGGTGGTGAACCACAAAATGGGTGCCGACGAAAAAGAACGCATCCGCGTTAATCGCGTCAACGAACAAAATCGTAATGAGATTGACCACGAAGTGCTCGAATGCGAGGCCTGGACACGCTACACCTTCCCGGCTCGCGCCGGTCAATATTCGCAATTTATCTGGGATCACAAATGTTTTAGCGGTGTCGACCATATCGAAAACCCGACTGAAGACGGTATTTTCAAAATCATCAACGACTATACCGGCGAAGGCTGGAACGATCAGGTTGATGATGAACTGGGTAATTTCGACTACCTGATGGGCGAGAATATCGACTTCCGCAATCATGCAGTGACCGAAGAGATTAAATACTGGGCACGCTGGGTGATGGCAGAAACTGGCTGTAATGGTTTCCGCCTGGATGCGGTCAAACACATTCCGGCGTGGTTCTACAAAGAGTGGATTGAACATGTTCAGGAAGTGACTGAACAACCTTTGTTTATCGTCGCGGAATACTGGTCGCACGAAGTGGATAAACTTCATGAATATATTGCGCAGGTCGATGGCAAAACAATGCTGTTTGATGCACCGCTGCAAATGAAATTCCACCACGCCTCGAAGCAAGGCCGCGAATATGACATGAGCCAGATTTTCACCGGCACGCTGGTAGAATCCGACCCGTTCCATGCGGTGACTCTGGTCGCCAATCACGACACGCAACCGTTGCAATCTCTTGAAGCCCCCGTTGAACCGTGGTTCAAACCCCTGGCCTATGCACTGATTTTACTGCGCGAGAACGGCGTACCGAGCGTGTTCTACCCGGATCTATTCGGTGCCAGCTACGACGATGAAGGGGGTGATGGCGAGACTTATCACATCGACATGCCAATCATTGAACAGTTGGATGATTTGATTCATGCCCGCGAACGGTTTGCTCACGGCGTACAAACCCTATATTTCGATAATCCTAACTGCATAGCGTTCAGCCGCAGCGGTACGGATGAACATCCCGGCTGTGTGGTGGTGTTATCAAACGGCGATGCCGGTGAGAAAACCATTACACTTGGCGACAATTACGGCGGCAAGAAATGGCGGGATTATCTTGGGAATCGCGAGGAAATCGTGACGACTGATGCAAACGGCCACGCGACCTTTACCTGTAATGGCGGTAGCGTCAGCGTTTGGGTCATGGAAGAAGTGTTATAAATTGACCGAGTCACTTCCCTCTCCTTTGCAGGAGAGGGAAAACATCGCTTACGGTAACGTAGTTTCCAGTGGGTTCTTCTGCAAGAAATCACCGCACTCTTGGGTCGGTTTATCAACACGTTTCAGCGTCATTCCCGCATATTCGAGCGTATTGCCGACGCGTTCAACGCTATAAACTTCACGCTTGGTGGTGACGTTATACCAATCATCTGAGCGTAAAGTCAGTTTACCCGGCAGAGCAATCACGCGCTGCCATTGGCGGCAATCCAGCGTGTCCCCAGCAGTCGTAACCACCAGCGTCGCTATCGCTTCAGGGCTCCCCATCTCACTTTCTGGCCCTTGCGACTGCCAGTACCCAGCAAGGCCCGCAGGTGCTGGGGTTTTCACTACTTCACGGTAATCTTCAACCTGCACACAGCCGCTCAATGCCAGCAACACTGTCAATAATGCAATCTTCTTCATCATCTATCCTGACTGCGGAGAAAAAATAATTTTCGCATTAAAGCACTTAGCTCGCCAGTGTTTCTCTGTGCCGGGAAAAATAGC